>NZ_JBEOVM010000073.1:0-32238 GCF_040295505.1 Streptomyces sp. NPDC002790
GATTGAGCAGGCCCGCCCGGCAGGGCTGCTTACAGCCCCTGCGGCGATTGAGCAGGCCCGTCCGGCAGGACTTTCGGGAAGGGGTGGGGTGGGGGCGGACAACCCCGTCGCAGCCTCACGCCGACATCGGGCGCTGCACCTTGATCGATTGGAGTAGCCCCACCGCCACCCACACCGCGAACATGGACGAGCCGCCGTAGGAGACGAAGGGGAGGGGGAGGCCGGCGACCGGCATGATGCCCAGCGTCATGCCGACGTTCTCGAAGGCCTGGAACGCGAACCAGGCGATGATGCCCGCCGCCACGATCGTGCCGTACAGCTCAGTCGTGCCACGCGCGATCTTGCACGCCCGCCACAGCACCACACCGAGCAGCAGCAGGATCAGCCCCGCCCCCAGGAAGCCGAGCTCCTCACCGGCCACCGTGAACACGAAGTCCGTCTGCTGCTCCGGCACGAACTGCCCGGTGGTCTGCGAGCCGTGGAAGAGGCCCGCGCCGGAGAGCCCGCCCGAACCGATCGCGATGCGCGCCTGGTTGGTGTTGTAGCCGACGCCCGCCGGGTCGAGCGCCGGGTTGGCGAAGGCCGCGAAGCGGGCGATCTGGTAGTCGTCCAGGACGCCGAGCTTCCAGACCGCCACCGCGCCCGCCGCGCCGACGCCGATGAGGCCGAGCACCCACCGGTTCGAGGCGCCCGACGCCAGCAGCACGCCGAGCACGATCATCACCATCACCATGACGGACCCGAGGTCCGGCATCAGCATGACGACCAGCATCGGGACGGCGGCGAGACCGATCGCCTGCAACACCGTGCGGTGGTCGGGGTGTTCGCGGTCCCCCGCGTCGACCCGGCCCGCGAGGATCATCGCCATGCCCAGGATGATCGTGATCTTCACGAACTCGGAGGGCTGGAGGGAGAAGCCGCCGGGGAAGAGGATCCAGGCGTGCGCCCCGTTCACGGTCGCGCCGAGCGGGGTGAGCACGAGGAGGACGAGGAAGACGGAGATGCCGTACAGGATCGGCACGGCCGTGCGCAGCGTGCGGTGGCCGAGCCAGATCGTGCCCGCCATCAGCGCGACGCCGATCCCGGTGTTCAGCAGGTGCCGGAACAGGAAGTAGTAGGGATCGCCCTGGTTGAGCTCGGTCCTGTTCCGGGTCGCCGAGAAGACGAGCGCGGCGCCGATGAACGACAGCGCGATCGCCGACAGCAGTATCGGCCAGTCGAGCCTGCGCACCACCGAGTCGCGGGCCATGAGCCGCGTCATGGTGGAACGCTGCGGCCCGTAGCCGGAGACGGAGAAGCCGTTGCCTGTCACCGGTCAGTCCCTCCTGGTGTACGGGGAGGTGGGCAGGGCCGCCGCCAGGTCCTGCTGGGTGGGCGGCGCCTGCTTGTTCGGCTGGACCGGCTTGATCTCCGGGGCGTCGATCGAACCGTCCTTCTGGATCTTCGGCAGGTTCTTCTCCGGCTCGGGCAGCAGGGCCTTCTTCTTGTTGATGCCGCCCTTGTCGTCGACGCCGTAGATCGCGTCGTAGATCTTGCGGACGGCGGGGCCGGAGGCTCCGGAACCCGTACCACCCTGGGAGATCGTCATGACGACCGAGTAGTCCTTGGTGTACGTCGCGAACCAGGACGTCGTCTGCTTGCCGTAGACCTCGGCCGTGCCGGTCTTGGCGTGCATCGGGATCTTGTCCTGCGGCCAGCCGCCGAAGCGCCAGGCGGCGGTGCCGCGGGTCGCGACGCCCGCGAGGGCCTGGTCGATGTGGGCTTGAGTCTGCTTGGTCATGGGCAGCTTGCCCTGTACCTTCGGCGCGATCTCGTTGACCTGCTTGCCGTCGGCGCTGATCACGCCCTTGCCGACCGAGGGCTGGTAGAGGGTGCCGCCGTTGGAGATGGCGCCGTAGATCCTGGCCATCTGGATCGGGGTGACGAGCGTGTCGCCCTGGCCGATGGAGTAGTTGACCTCGTCACCGGCGCGCATCACGTTGCCCTGGCGGCAGTTCTCCCAGTTGAGCCGCTCGACGTAGGAGCCGTTCTTCTTGCCGCCCTTGCACCAGGCGTCCTTGTTGGCCTTCCAGTACTGCTGCTTCCACTTCCGGTCGGGGACCCGGCCGCTGACCTCGTTGGGGAGGTCGACGCCGGTCTCCTTGCCGAGACCGAACTGGTGGGCCGTCTTGTAGAAGGAGTCGTCGGTGTCGACGCCGCTCTTGGGGTGGATGCCGCCGAGCTTCTGCCACTCCTTGTGGGCGATGCCGTAGAAGACGGTGTCGCAGGAGACCTCGAGGGCGCGGCCGAGGCTGATCGGGCCGAAGTTCTCCGACTCGAAGTTCTTGAAGACCTGGCTGCCGATCGAGTACGAGCTGGTGCACGGGTAGCGGCCGTTGAACGGGTAACCGGCGTTGACCGCGGCGGTCGACGAGATCACCTTGAAGATGGAGCCGGGCGCCGACTGGCCCTGGATCGCCCGGTTGAGCAGCGGGTAGTTGGACTTCTTGCCGGTGAGCTGGGCGTAGTCCTTGCCGGAGATGCCGCCGACCCAGGCGTTCGGGTCGTACGTCGGGTTGGAGGCCATGGCGACGACGCGGCCGGTCTTGGCCTCCATCACGACGACGGAGCCGGAGTCGGCCTTGTAGTTTTCGCCGGTGTTCTTGTCGAACTCGGTGCGGGCGGCCTTCATCGCCGCCTGCAGCTCCTTCTCGGCGACGGACTGCACGCGGGCGTCTATCGACGTGACGACGTTCGCGCCCGGTTCGGCCTTGTCGCTCTTGGCGCGGCCGATGACGCGGCCGAGGTTGTCGACCTCGTAGCGGGTGACGCCTGCCTTGCCGCGCAGGTCCTTGTCGTAGGTGCGCTCGAGGCCGCTGCGGCCGACCTGGTCGGAGCGCAGGTACGGCGAGTCGGAGTTCTTGGCCTTCTCGATCTCCGCGTCGGTGACCGGGGAGAGATAGCCGAGGACCTGCGCGGTGTTGGAGCCGCCGGGGCCCGCGTAGCGGCGCACTGCGGTCGGTTCGGCGGTGATGCCGGGGAAGTCCTCGCTGCGCTCGCGGATCTGCAGGGCCTGCTTGGGCGTGGCCTCGTCGGTGATCGGGATGGGCTGGTACGGCGAGCCGTTCCAGCAGGGCTGCGGCGTCTTCGCGTCGCAGAGCCGGACCTTCTCCTCGACGGTCTTGGCCTTGAGACCGAGGACCTTGGCGAGCTTGGCGAGGACGGCCTTGCCCTCGTCGTCCATCTTCATCAGGTCGGTGCGGGAGGCGGAGACGACGAGCCGCGTCTCGTTGTCGGCGAGCGGGATGCCGCGGGCGTCGAGGAGGGAGCCGCGGGTGGCGGGCGTGACGACCTGCTGGACGTGGTTCCCGGAGGCCTCCTTGGCGTACTCGTCGCCGTTGCGGATCTGGAGGTACCAGAGACGGCCGCCGAGGGTGAGCAGGAGGGAGAGGACGAGGATCTGGAGGATGATGAGGCGGATCTGGACCCGTGGAGTGCGGCCCGTCTCGGGGATGTTGGTCACGGTGGCGTGCTCCCCCTCTCAGTGCGTGTACGAGTGCGGCCAGTGGTACGTGTACACGCTGAACCTGTGCGCGTACGCCACCCGGGTGGTCAACTGCGGTGCGCTCACAGGCGCTTGACCCCCTTGATGCGGCCCGCCCGGGAGGCGCGCGCCTTGACCGTCCGCATGCGCAGGCCGCCGGTCCGGCCGCCGATGCTCAGGCCCGTGCCACCGCCGGAGAGCCAGCCGGAGGAGACGTCTGCGGCCTTGGCGGAGCCGCCGGGGGACTCCCCCAGCGGATCGTTCTCGGCGCGTCTCGCGAGCGCCATCACTCCGGGGACGACGAAGGGCGCGAGCAGCAGGTCGTAGAGCGCGGCGGTGAAGATGAGGCTGCCGAGGCCGACGTCGCGGGCGGCGGTGTCGCCGACGAGCGCGCCCACGCCCGCGTACAGCAGGGTCGTGCCGATGGCGGCGCCGACGACGACGAGCATGGGGCCCGCCGCCGAGCGCAGTTGGCCGCTGTCGGGCTTGGCGAGGCCCGCGAGGTAGCCGATGACGCAGAGCACGAGGGCGTAGCGGCCCGCGGCGTGGTCGGCGGGCGGGGCGAGGTCGGCGAGCAGCCCCGCGCCGAAGCCGACGAAGGCGCCGCCCACGTGCCCGTAGACGAGGGCCAGGCCGAGGACGGTCAGGAGCATCAGGTCGGGGACGGCGCCGGGCAGTTGCAGCCGGGCCAGGACACAGACCTGGAGGACGAGGGCCACGACGACAAGGACCGTGGAGAGCAGCATTCGGTTGAAGCGCATGATTCCTTGCTCCTCCTGCTACTGCTGCTGGTCTGCGTTGTTGTCGGCGGCGTTCTCGCCGTTGCCGTTGGCTTCGGCGTTGCCGTTGCCGTCCGCGCCCGGGGTGGCCGTCACGGTCACGGTGGGCGTCGGCTTGGGCTTGGCGGGTTTCTTCGGCAGCACCGTGTCCCGCGGGTCGGTGCGCGGCGCCTGCACGACGACGCCGACGACGTCGAGCTTGGTGAAGCCGACGTACGGCTTCACGTAGACGGTGCGGGTGAGGTCGCCGCCGGAGGGGTCGACGCGGACGACGCGGCCGACCGGGACGCCGGGCACGAAGGGCTTGTCGGACTGCGAGCCGAAGGTGACGAGCCGTTCGCCCTTGCTCACCTTGGCCTTGCCGTTGAGGAGCTGGACGCGCAGCGGACGGTCGCCCTGCCCGGAGGCGAAGCCGAGTTCGTCGGACTTCTCCATGCGGGTGCCGACGGTGAAGTCGGGGTCGTTGGCGAGCAGCACGGTGGCGGTGTTCGGGCCGACGGTCGTCACGCGGCCGACGAGTCCGTCGCCGTTGAGCACCGTCATGTCGCGCTGGATGCCGTCGTTGGCGCCGGCGTCGATGGTCACGGTCCAGGAGAAGCCCTGCGCCGAGCCGATGGCGATGACCTGGGCGCCCTTGATGCCGTACTGGCCCGCGCCCGCCGTCTTCAGCATGGCGTCGAGCTGGCGGACCTTGCTGCGGTTGCGGTCGCCGCTGCCGAGCTTCGCCTTCAAGGAGGCGTTCTCCCGCTCCAGTTCGCCGATGCGGTTGTGCCGCTTGTCGGAGTCGCGGACCGCGCTTATGGCGTTGCCGATCGGGTCGACCGCGCCGGACACGCCGTTCTCCACGGGGCCGAAGACCGTGGCGGCGGCGTGCCGGGCACCTTCGACAGGCGAGTCCTCGCCGCCGCGGATGTCCACCGTGATCAGTGCGAACGCGATGGCGATCAGCAGCACCAGGAGCAGCCGGCTCTCTCGTGTGTCCCTCACGTGCGGCGGCCGTGCCTTCCTCTGAGGATTTCTTATGCCTTGCCTATATATCAACGATCCGCCGCACGAAGTGGCAGGCACTCGTACGGCGGACGTTTTCGCCTCATGTCATCTGCGCGGCGAGGCGTCCAGAACCTGCTGGAGCGCCTCGAACTCCTCGACGCACTTGCCGGAACCGAGCGCCACGCTGTCCAGCGGGTCCTCGGCGATATGGATCGGCATGCCGGTCTCGCGGCGCAGCCGCTCGTCGAGGCCGCGCAGCAGGGCGCCGCCACCGGTGAGAACGATGCCGCGGTCCATTACGTCACCGGACAGCTCGGGCGGGCACTTGTCGAGGGTGGTCTTCACGGCGTCGACGATCGCGTTGACCGGTTCCTCGATCGCCTTGCGGACTTCCGCCGCCGAGATGACGACGGTCTTCGGCAGCCCCGACACGAGGTCGCGGCCGCGGATCTCGGTGTGTTCGTCGGAGTCGAGGTCGTACGCGGAGCCGATCGTGATCTTGATCTGTTCGGCGGTGCGCTCACCGAGGAGGAGTGAGTACTCCTTCTTGATGTGCTGGATGATCGCGTTGTCCAGCTCGTCGCCCGCGACGCGGATGGACTGCGCCGTGACGATTCCGCCGAGCGAGATCACCGCGACCTCGGTGGTGCCGCCGCCGATGTCGACCACCATGTTGCCCGTGGCCTCGTGGACCGGGAGGCCGGAGCCGATGGCCGCGGCCATGGGCTCCTCGATGATGTGCACCTGGCGGGCACCGGCCTGCGAGGAGGCCTCGATGACCGCGCGGCGCTCGACGCCGGTGATGCCGGACGGCACGCAGACGACGACGCGAGGCCGGGCGAGGTAGCGCCGCTTGTGCACCTTCAGGATGAAGTAGCGGAGCATTCGCTCGGTGATCTCGAAGTCGGCGATCACGCCGTCCTTCAGTGGCCGGACCGCCACGATGTTGCCCGGCGTGCGCCCGATCATCTTCTTGGCTTCGGCGCCGACCGCGAGGATGCCGCCGGTGTTGGTGTTGATGGCGACCACGGACGGCTCATTGAGCACGATCCCTCGACCCCTGACGTACACCAGCGTGTTGGCGGTCCCGAGGTCGACAGCCATGTCACGGCCGATGAACGACATTGAGTTCCCCATCAGGATTCGTCTGGCCTTCCCAAGTGGAGCGTTTGATGGCTTGTCAGGTAGGCGAGAGGTGGACGCGTGTGGCGTGGAGGCTCCATCGTAGTCTCGCCTGCACGATCACGGCGCGAGTGTCTTCGCCATTGTCAGCATGGGAGTCCCTGCCCCGCTAATGGGGACGTCCCGACGGAGGAGTGCGTTCCCCCGATCGGGCCGCATATGCAAAAGAGCGGCCCGAATTCTCGGGCCGCTCCTGGTCAGTGGCGCTCCGTGACTGACGCTGCATCAGAAAACGAACTCGCCGGTCTCATGGAGCGGACACCGGGTGTCTCATGCGAGTGAGTCGAAGTCCGGAATAGTGAAGACCGGAAAGGCGACCCGTTACGCGAAATCGGGGAAGAAAAGCTTCAGCTCGCGCGCCGCGGACTCCTCGGAGTCGGAGGCGTGGATCAGGTTCTCGCGGACGATGGTGCCGAAGTCGCCGCGGACCGAACCGGGGGCGGCGGCGATCGGGTCCGTCGGACCGGCCAGCTGGCGTACGCCCTCGATCACCCGCTCGCCCTCGACGACCAGGGCGACGACGGGGCCTGAGGACATGAAGTCGACCAGCGGCTCGTAGAACGGCTTGCCCTTGTGCTCGCCGTAGTGCGCCTCCAGCGTCTCCTGGCTCAGGCTGCGCAGTTCGAGCGCGCTGATCGTCCAGCCGGCCTTGCGCTCGAAGCGGCCGATGATCTCGCCGATCAGGCCGCGGCGGACGGCGTCGGGCTTGAGCAGGACGAGCGTGCGCTGGGTCATTCGCGGGACTCCTTGTGGGCCTAGGTGTGCGGTGACGCCCGAGGTTACAGGGCGTGACCGGCGCCGCGGCAGGCGGGCGGGCGCGGGGTCCGGGGCCAACCCCCGGGGCTCCGCACCGGACCCCGCTGCTCAAACGCCGCAGGGGCTTGATTTGCCCACCCGCACGGCCAAGAACAGCTCAGGCGTGCTCGGCCTGGGCCGCGAAGCGGGCCTTGGCCTCGTCGACCTTGCGGCCGAAGTGGACCGAGGCCCACCACAGGGCCGCGAAGCAGGCGCCGAGGAAGAACATGACGGGGACGAAGAAGCCGCTGATGATCAGGGCGATCTGCAGCGCCCAGCCGAGCTGCACTCCCCCGGGCCGCGTCACCATGCCGCACAGCAGCACGCTGAGCAGCATCGCGACGCCGCTCACCGTCCACACCAGGCCGCCCGAGAGGTCGGGGTCCTTCATGGCGACGAGCCCGGCGAAGCCGATGACGAAGAACTCGGCGAGCAGGGTCGAGGAACAGAGAATACGCACGGCGATCAGCCCTTCCCCAGGAGCAGCCGGGCTTCGCCGACCGTGATGACGGAACCGGTGACGAGCACTCCCCCGCCCGCGTACTCGCCCTCTTCCTCGGCGAGCGTGATCGCGGCCTCGATCGCGTCGTCGAGGCGCGGCTCGACCTGGACGCGCTCGTCGCCGAAGACCTCCACCGCGATGCCCGCCAAGTCGTCGGCGTCCATGGCCCGGTGGCTGGAATTCTGCGTGACGACGACCTCGGCGAAGATCGGCTCGAAGGCCTCGAGGAGCCCCCGTACGTTCTTGTCACTGCTGGCGCCGACGACACCGATGAGGCGGCTGAAGTCGAAGACCTCGCGGATCGCCTCGGCGGTGACGCGGGCGCCCGCCGGGTTGTGCGCGGCGTCGAGGACGACCGTCGGCGAGCGGCGCACGATCTCCAGGCGGCCCGGCGACGTGGCCGAGGCGAACGCGGTGCGGATGGTGTCGATGTCGAGCAGGCGCGCGTGCTGCGAGCCGATGCCGAAGAACGCCTCGACGGCGGTGAGCGCCACCGCCGCGTTGTGCGCCTGGTGCGCGCCGTGCAGCGGCAGGAAGACGTCCTCGTACTCGCCGCCGAGCCCGCGCAGCGTCACCAACTGGCCGCCGACGGCGACCTCGCGGCGGACGACGCCGAACTCCAGGCCCTCGCGGGCCACCGTCGCGTCCCGCTCCACGGCCTTCTTGAGGATCACCTGCGCCGCGTCCACCGGCTGCTGCGCCATGATCACGGAGGCGTCCTGCTTGATGATCCCGGACTTCTCGCCGGCGATCTCGCCGGGCGTCTCACCGAGCCGGTCGGTGTGGTCGAGGTCGATGGGGGTGATGACCGCCACCGATCCGTCGATCACGTTCGTCGCGTCCCAGCTGCCGCCCATGCCGACCTCGACGACCGCGACGTCCACCGGGGCGTCCGCGAAGGCCGCGTAGGCCATGCCGGTCAGCACCTCGAAGAAGGAGAGGCGGTACGCCTGCTGGGAGTCGACCATCTCGACGTACGGCTTGATGTCCTCGTACGTCTCGATGAAGCGCTCATGGTCGATCGGGGCGCCGTCCAGACTGATCCGCTCGGTGATCGACTGGACGTGCGGCGAGGTGTACCGGCCGGTGCGCAGGTCGAAGGCCGTGAGCAGGGCCTCGATCATGCGGGCCGTGGACGTCTTGCCGTTCGTGCCCGTGATGTGGATCGAGGGGTATGCGCGCTGCGGCTCGCCGAGCACGTCCATCAGCGCGGCGATGCGGTCGACGGAGGGCTCCAGCTTCGTCTCGCCCCAGCGCGTGGCGAGCTCCGCCTCCACCACCCGCAGCGCCTTCTCCACCTCGGGGTCCTGCGGGCGGGCCGGGATCCCGTCACCCTGCGGCGGGGCCGACTGGGTGCGCAGGGTGCGGCTGCCCGCCTCGATCACCGCGAGGTCGGGATCGCGGGTGGTCTCTTCGCCGACGATCTCTTCGAACTGGTCGGCGTCGTCGGGGTTGTCGGGGGAGCCGTAGTCGCTGCTGTCGCGCGGGGGGAGGTCACTCACACACGCCAGTCTACGGAGGTCCACCGACAGCGCGTCGGACGCCACCCGACGTCCCGGTTCGGGACCTTCGGCCTGTCCGTTTCGGGACCTTGGTCCCTCCGGATCGGTCTTCCGCCCGGCAAACTTGCTGATCATGGACATAGGCATCGATCTCGGCACCGCCAACACCCTTCTCTACGTACGCGGTCAGGGCATCGTGCTGAACGAACCGTCAGTCGTCGCCATGAAGGCGGGCGGGCGCGGCGAGGTGCTCGCCGTGGGCAGCGAGGCGAAGGAGACCATCGGGCGCACGCCGGGGTCGATCACCGCGATCCGGCCGCTGCGCGGCGGCGTGATCAGCGACTACGAGGCGGCCGAGGCGATGATCCGGCACTTCGTCCGCAAGGCGGTGCCGGGGCGGCGGCCCCGTACGCGCATGGTCGTGTGCGTGCCGAGCGGGGTCACGCCGGTGGAGCGGCGGGCCATCGAGCACGCGGCGCGGCGGGCCGGGGCGAGGACCGTGCACCTGATCGAGGAGCCGATGGCGGCGGCGATCGGGGCGGGCCTCCCGGTGGCGGATCCGCGGGGGTCGATGGTCGTGGACATCGGCGGCGGCACGAGCGAGGTCGCCGTCATCTCGCTGGGCGGCGTGGTCACTTCGCAGTCGCTGCGGGTCGGCGGCGACCGGTTCGACGAGGCGATCACGGACTACGTGCGCAAGCAGCACGGGCTGCTGATCGGCGAGCGCACGGCCGAGGACATCAAGATCGCGATCGGCTCGGCGTGGCCGGTGCCCGGCGAGGACGCGTTCGAGATGCGGGCGTTCACCGTGCGGGGGCGGGAGAAGGTGGCGGGCCTCCCGAAGACGCTCGAACTGACGGTGCGTGAGGTGCGGGCCGCGCTTGACGAGCCGGTGGAGGCGATCATCGCCGCGGTGAAGGCGACGCTGGAGGAGTGTCCTCCGGAGCTGTCGGGGGACGTCATGGAGCACGGGATCGTGCTGACGGGCGGGGGTGCGATGCTGCCGGGGCTCGATCTGCGGATCGCCTCCGGCACGGGGATCCCGGTGTTCGTCGCGGACGACCCGCTGGACAGCGTGGCGCTGGGGTGCGGGAAGTGTGTGGACGACTTCGACGGGTTGCAGCGGATGCTGGCGGCGTAGGCCTCCGGCGGTTCGGCCGGGGTGTGCGGGTGCGGTGTCGCCGTGGTGTGCGCAGTTCGCCGCGCCCCTGAAAGGGGCGTCCGACGCGTGCGGCCCCGAAACCCAAGGTCGGGGTTTCGGGGCCGCGCGTCAATGACTCACGCCGCTACGCCTGCGGCAGCCGGTCCAGCTGGGTGCGGATCCGGGCGATGTCCTCGTCCGCCTTGGCGAGCCGGCCCTTGATCTTGTCGACCACCTGGTCCGGGGCCTTGGCGAGGAACGCCTCGTTGCCCAGCTTGCCCTCGGACTGCGCCTTGTCCTTCTCGGCGGCGGCGAGGTCCTTGGCGAGGCGCTTGCGCTCGGCCGCCACGTCGATCGCGCCGGACAGGTCGAGCGCCACCTCGGCGCCCGCGACCGGCAGCGTGGCGGTGGCGGTGAAGCCCTCGCCCTCCGGCTGCAGCTTGAGCAGCTGACGGATCGCCGGCTCGTGCGCGGCGAGCTCGGTGCCGTCCAGGGTGAGGCGGGCCGGGACGCGCTGGCCCGCCTTGAGGCCCTGGTCGCCCTTGAAGCGGCGGACCTCGGTGACGACCTGCTGGAGCGTCGCGATCTCCTGCTCGGCGGCGTCGTCGCGGAAGCTGCCGGCCTTCGGCCAGTCGGCGATCACGATGGACTCGCCGCCCGTGAGCGTCGTCCACAGCGTCTCCGTGACGAACGGGACGATCGGGTGGAGCAGGCGCAGCAGAACGTCGAGAACCTCGCCGAGGACGCGTCCGGACACCTTGGCCGGCTCGCCGCCCGCCATGAACGTCGTCTTCGACAGCTCGACGTACCAGTCGAAGACCTCGTCCCACGCGTAGTGGAAGAGCGAGTCGGAGAGCTTCGCGAACTGGTAGTCCTCGTAGAACGCGTCGACCTCGGCGACCGTCTTGTTGAGACGGGAGAGGATCCAGCGGTCCGTCGCCGTCATCTCGGACGGCTCCGGCAGCGGGCCCTCGACGGTCGCGCCGTTCATGAGCGCGAAGCGCGTCGCGTTCCAGATCTTGTTGGCGAAGTTCCGGGACGCCTGGACCCAGTCCTCGCCGATCGGGACGTCGATGCCCGGGTTGGCGCCGCGGGCCAGCGTGAACCGCAGCGCGTCGGAGCCGTAGGTGTCCATCCAGTCCAGCGGGTTCACCGCGTTGCCGAAGGACTTCGACATCTTCTTGCCGTTCTCGTCACGGACCATGCCGTGGAACGCGATGGTCTTGAAGGGGACCTCGCCGTCCATCACGTACAGGCCGAACATCATCATCCGGGCGACCCAGAAGAACATCAGGTCGTAGCCGGTGACCATGGCCGAGTTCGGATAGAACTTCGCCAGGTCCTCGGTCTGCTCCGGCCAGCCCAGCGTGGAGAACGGCCACAGGCCGGACGAGAACCAGGTGTCCAGGACGTCGGTGTCCTGGTGCCAGCCCTCGCCGCTCGGCGGCTGCTCGTCGGGGCCGACGCACACGGTCTCGCCGTTCGGGCCGTGCCAGACAGGGATGCGGTGGCCCCACCACAACTGGCGCGAGATGCACCAGTCGTTGAGGTTGTCGACCCAGTCGAAGTAGCGCTGCGACAGGTCGGCGGGGTGGATGTCGACCCGGCCGTCGCGGACCGCGTCACCGGCGGCCTTGGCGAGCGTCTCGACCTTCACCCACCACTGCAGCGAGAGGCGCGGCTCCAACGTCGTCTTGCACCGCGAGCAGTGCCCGACCGAGTGCACGTACGGCCGCTTCTCGGCGACGATGCGGCCCTCGGCCCGCAGCGCGGCGACGATCGCGGAGCGCGCCTCGAAGCGGTCGAGCCCCTCGAAGGGGCCGTGGGCGGTGATGATGCCGCGCTCGTCCAGGACCTGGAGCGCCTCGAGGTCGTGGCGCTGGCCGATCGCGAAGTCGTTCGGGTCGTGGGCAGGGGTGACCTTCACGGCTCCGGTGCCGAACTCCGGGTCGACGTGCGTGTCCGCGACGACGGGGATGGAGCGCCCGGTCAGCGGCAGCTTGATCTGCTTGCCGATCAGGTGCGCGTACCGCTCGTCGTCCGGGTGGACGGCGACCGCGGTGTCGCCCAGCATCGTCTCGGCGCGCGTCGTCGCGACGACGATGGTGTCCTCGCCCTCGCCGTACTTCATGGAGACGAGCTCGCCGTCGTCGTCCTGGTAGTCCACCTCGATGTCCGAGATGGCCGTCAGGCAGCGCGGGCACCAGTTGCTGATGCGCTCGGCGCGGTAGATCAGGTCGTCGTCGAACATCTTCTTGAAGACCGTCTGGACCGCGCGGGACAGGCCCTCGTCCATGGTGAAGCGGTCGCGGCTCCACGCCACACCGTTGCCCAGGCGGCGCATCTGACCGGCGATCTGGCCGCCGGACTCGGCCTTCCACTGCCAGACCCGCTCGACGAACGCCTCACGGCCCAGGTCGTGCCGGGACAGGCCCTCCTTGGCGAGCTCGCGCTCCACCACGTTCTGCGTGGCGATGCCCGCGTGGTCCATGCCGGGCTGCCACAGCGTCTCGTAACCCTGCATGCGCTTGCGGCGGGTGAGGGCGTCGATCAGCGTGTGCTCGAAGGCGTGGCCCAGGTGCAGGGAGCCCGTGACGTTCGGCGGCGGGATGACGATCGTGTACGGCGGCTTCTCGCTCTTGGGATCGGCATCGAAGTAACCACGCTCTACCCAGCGCTCGTACAGCGGCCCCTCTACTTCGGCCGGCGCGTACTGGGTCGGCAGTTCGGAGGTGGGCGCTGGCGTCTGCTGCTGAGAGTTCTCGGTCACCGGGCCAGTTTAGAGGGGTTACAAGCTCGTACTGAAACCGAATCCGGTGGAACGGATCGCACCCGCGTACGTCAGGATGTCGGCAGCACATAAGCAACGGGAGGGAATACCAGTAATGAGCCACAACCAGCCGGGCCCATACGGGAACCAGCCGCCCCAGCAGCCGGGCCCGTACGGTCAGCAGCCCCAGCAGCCGGGACCCTACGGCCAGCCGCAGCAGCCGGGCCCGTACGGACAGCCGCCGCAGCAGGCGCCGCAGCCCGGCTACGGTTACCCGCAGCAGCCGCCCCAGCAGGCGCCCCAGGGGGTTCCGCCCCAGCAGCCGCCGGGTCCGTACGGACAGCCGCCGCAGCAGGCGCCCGGCGGTTACGGCCAGCCCCAGCAGCCGGGCCCGTACGGGCAGCCGCAGCAGGCTCCGTACGGCCAGTACCCGCCGCAGCCGCCCACCGGCGGGGGCGGCAGCAAGAAGGTGCTGGGCATCGTGATCGCCGCGGTCGTCGTGGTGGCGGCGCTCGGGGCGGGTGGCTATTTCATCTTCGTCGACGGCGACAGCGGCAGCAGCGGCGGCGGCTCGTCCGTGGCGGACGACGGCGCGCACAAGCTGACGACGCCGGCCACGGTCCTCGGCGAGTACCAGAAGAGCAGCTCGGACACGTCCAGCAGCGGCACCTTCACCGAAGACGACGTCGCGGAGGCCAAGAAGTGGGGCGTGACCGACCCCAAGAGCGTGAACGCCAGCTACAAGGCGGGCTCCGGCACCTCGGTCAAGGCGATCAACTTCGGTGGCGTCTACGGCAAGATCGAGGACCCGGAGAAGGTCGTCGACTCGATGTTCGCCGAGATGGAGAAGAAGTCCAAGGCGGACGCCGGCGGCGCGAGCGGCGCCAAGGTCTCCTTCGACGGCTCGCCCCAGAAGTTCGAGCCGGCCGGCTTCAAGAACGGCGTCATCAAGTGCCAGAACGCCAAGTACGAGATGCCCGGCGGCAGTTCGTCCACCGCGGGCGTGCCGTCGAGCTTCAAGATGCCGATGTGCATCTGGGGCGACCACAGCACGGTCACGTACATCGTGTACTCCGACAGCGGCGCCATCATCTCGAAGAAGGAGCAGCCGCTGAGCGAGGCGGCCGACACGACGGCGAAGCTGCGCGACGAGGTGCGCGTCAAGTCCTGACGGTCTGCACCCGCACCGCCCGCACCACATGAGAAGGGCCCCGGTCGGAGATCCGACCGGGGCCCTTCTCATGCAGACTGACGCTTGGCTACGCCGACTTCTGTTCGCCGCTGCCGCCGCCGCGGGCGTCCCGCGGGATCAGCGTCGGGTTCACGTTCGAGTGGACGGCCTCCGCGGTGATGACGACACGGGCCACGTCCTTGCGGGACGGGACCTCGTACATCACCGACTGGAGGACCTCCTCCATGATGGCGCGCAGCCCTCGCGCGCCGGTGCGGCGCAGGATCGCCTGGTCGGCGATGGCCTCGAGCGCCTCGCGCTCGAAGTCCAGCTCCACACCGTCCAGTTCGAAGAGCCGCTCGTACTGCTTGACCAGAGCGTTCTTCGGCTCGACGAGGATCTGGAGCAGCGCCTCGCGGTCGAGGTTCTGGACCGCGGTGATGACCGGGAGCCGGCCGATGAACTCCGGGATCATCCCGAACTTCACCAGGTCCTCCGGCATGACCTCCTGGAACTGGTCCTTCTCCTCCAGCTCGCGCTTGGAGTGCAGGGTCGCCCCGAAGCCGATGCCCTTGGCGCCGGCCCGCGACTCGATGATCTTCTCCAGACCGGAGAACGCGCCGCCCACGATGAACAGCACGTTCGTCGTGTCGATCTGGATGAACTCCTGGTGCGGGTGCTTGCGGCCGCCCTGCGGAGGAACCGAGGCACTGGTGCCCTCAAGGATCTTGAGGAGGGCCTGCTGTACGCCCTCACCGCTCACGTCACGCGTGATCGACGGGTTCTCCGACTTGCGGGCGACCTTGTCGATCTCGTCGATGTAGATGATCCCGGTCTCGGCCTTCTTGACGTCGTAGTCGGCCGCCTGGATCAGCTTCAGCAGAATGTTCTCGACGTCCTCGCCGACGTAACCGGCCTCCGTCAGCGCCGTCGCGTCGGCGATGGCGAACGGGACGTTGAGCATGCGCGCCAGCGTCTGCGCGAGGAGCGTCTTTCCGGAGCCGGTCGGGCCGAGGAGGAGGATGTTGGACTTCGCGAGTTCGATCGCGTCGTCCCGCCCGTTCGCCCCGCCGTTCTCGCCGGCCTGGACGCGCTTGTAGTGGTTGTACACCGCGACGGACAGCGCCTTCTTGGCCGCTTCCTGTCCTACGACGTAGCTCTCGAGGAACTCGTAGATCTCGCGCGGCTTGGGCAGTTCCTCCCAGCGCACTTCACTGGTCTCTGCGAGCTCTTCCTCGATGATCTCGTTGCAGAGGTCGATGCACTCGTCGCAGATGTATACACCGGGGCCTGCGATGAGCTTCTTGACCTGCTTCTGACTCTTTCCGCAGAACGAGCACTTGAGCAGATCGCCGCCGTCACCGATGCGTGCCACGAGGTGCTTCCCCTTCGCCTGGGAGACGCTCGCGTAAGCGGCTCCTGGTGCCTGTATCCGACGGTACCTTGCCGGGCCCCCCGTTCGGGCCCCCCTTGGCACGGTTCACTTTGACGGGAACCGTGCCAAGGGGACGGCAGACGATACAGCGCCTACTACGCGATCGCCTCGTTGTTCATCTTGCGCGTCGAGACGACCTGGTCGACCAGGCCGTACGCGAGCGCGTCATCGGCCGTGAGGATCTTGTCGCGCTCGATGTCGTCGCGGATCTTCTCGATCGGCGTCGTCGAGTGCTTGGCCAGCATGTCTTCCAGCTGAGCACGCATACGCATGATCTCGTTGGCCGCGATTTCCAGGTCGGAGAGCTGCTCACGGCCGGTGCCGCCGGAGGGCTGGTGGATCAGCACGCGCGCGTTGGTCAGCGCCATGCGCTTGCCGGGGGTACCGGCGGCCAGCAGGACGGCGGCCGCGGAGGCGGCCTGGCCCATGCAGACCGTCTGGATGTCCGGCTTCACGAACTGCATCGTGTCGTAGATGGCCGTGAGGGCCGTGAACGAGCCGCCGGGGCTGTTGATGTAGATCGAGATGTCGCGGTCCGGGTCCATCGACTCCAGGCACAGCAGCTGCGCCATGACGTCGTTGGCCGACGCGTCGTCGATCTGCACGCCGAGGAAGATGATGCGCTCCTCGAAGAGCTTCGCGTACGGGTCGTACTCGCGCACGCCCTGCGAGGTGCGCTCGACGAAGCGCGGCACCACGTAGCGGTTGTCGACCTGGGGGCCCGTGTACAGGCCGCTGCCGGGGAAGTTGTTCATGGTCGGTGTTCCGTCCTGGTGAGGGTGGGCTTTGGCTGGCCGTGCCGACGTGATCGCGAGGATCAGGCGCCGGTGCCGCCGCCGCCCGGAACGCCCGTAGCGGCAGTGATGATCTCGTCGATGAGGCCGTACTCCTTGGCCTCCTCGGTGGTGAACCAGCGGTCGCGGTCACCGTCACGGATGATCGTCTCGATGGTCTGGCCGGAGTGCAGGGCCGTGATCTCGGCCATGCGCTTCTTCGTGCGCAGCAGGTACTCGGCCTGGATCTTCACGTCCGACGCGGTACCGCCGATGCCCGCGGAGCCCTGGTGCATCAGGATGTCGGTGTGCGGCAGCGCGAAGCGCTTGCCCGCCGTGCCACCGGTCAGCAGGAACTGGCCCATGGAGGCGGCCATGCCCATGCCGATGGTGATGACGTCGTTCGGGATGTACTGCATGGTGTCGTAGATCGCCATGCCGGCCGTCACCGAGCCACCGGGGCTGTTGATGTAGAGGTAGATGTCCTTGTCCGGGTCTGCGGCAAGGAGCAGCATCTGCGCGGTGATCTTGTTCGCGATGTCGTCGTCGACCTGCTGGCCGAGGAAGACGATGCGCTCGCCGAGCAGCCGGTTGTACACATGGTCGCCGAGGCCACCACCGATGGACGGCTCGCCTGCGGCGGAAGGCATCAGATTCGTCACGTATCCACCTGCTCGTCTCTGACGGCTACGCGCCGTCTCGCGTCTTTAGCTGGGGCCGGGGGCCGTGCTCGGACTCCCCTGCCCTCCTCTTCATGGACCCTAACGCGCGGCTCCCTCAGGAGAATCCCGCGAGTGGAACTGTTCGCTGTGAGCGCAGGTTCGCTCCGCTCATGTGCGGAGTGGCTGAGCACGGCTCCCCAGGGGCGCGGGGAACTGCGCGATCCCCATGCATGACCGCAGGCGGCCACAGAAGCTCAGGCACGACGCGTCATGCGCCCCATCGGGGCTGGGCGCGCAGTTCCCCGCGCCCCTTACGGGGCACTGAGGCCCCCGGAACCGTGATGGTTCCGGGGGCCTCAGTCACGTTCCTGAACGGAGCGGTTACTTGGCCTCGGCCTCGGCGGACTCGGCGGACTCGGTGGCGGCCTCGGTGGCCTCCTCCGTCTCCTCCTCGTCGTCCGACAGGTCGACGACCTCGCCGTTGGTGTCCTTGACGGTGGCGGCCTCGACGACCACGGCAAGGGCCTTTCCGCGGGCGACCTCGCCGACCAGCATCGGGACCTGGCCACCCTCGACGACGGCCTGGGCGAACTGGTCGGGGGACATGCCGGAGGAGGCGGCGCGGCGCATGAGGTGCTCGGTGAGCTCCTCCTGGCTGACGTTCAGCTTCTCCTTGTTGACGAGCTCGTCGAGGACGAACTGCGTCTTGATGCCCTTGACGGCCTGCTCGCTCGTCTCGGCGTCGAACTCCTCGACCGTCTTGCCCTGGATCTCGAGGAACTTCTCGAGGTCGAGGCCCATCTGGCCGAGCTGGTGGTTCTCGAGGTTGTGCTTGCGGGTCTGGACCTCGTCCTCGAGCAGCTTCTCCGGGACGGGGACCTCGACCAGCTCGAGCAGCTTCTCCAGGACGCGCTCCTGGGCCTGCGTGGCCTGGTCGTTCAGCTTCTGGTTCTCGAGGCGCTTGCGGCTGTCGGCCTTCAGCTCGTCGAGGGTGTCGAACTCGGAGGCGAGCTGCGCGAACTCGTCGTCCAGCTCCGGCAGTTCGCGCGCGGCGACCTGGCTCACCTTGACGGTGACCTCGGCGTCCTTGCCCTCGGCGGAGCCACCCTTGAGCTCGGAGGTGAAGGTGGCCTCGCCACCGGCCTCCAGACCCTTGACGGCGTCGTCGATGCCGTCGAGGAGCTCGCCCGAACCGATGGTGTACGAGACACCGGAGGCGACGCCGTCCTCGAGGACCTCGCCCTCGACCTTGGCCTCCAGGTCGATCGTCACGACGTCGCCGTCCTCGGCGGCGCGCTCGACCGGCGCGGTGGAGGCGAAGCGGTCGCGCAACTGCTCGACGGCCTTGTCGACGTCCTCTTCGGTGACCTCTGTGGCGTCGACCTCGACCTCGATGCCGGAGTAGTCCGGGATCTCGATCGTCGGGCGTACATCGACCTCAGCAGTGAAGTTCAGCGTCTCGCCGTCCTTCAGGTCGGTGATGTCGACCTCGGGCTGACCGAGGACGTTGAGCTCCGCCTCGTTGACGGCCTCGGTGTAGAACTTCGGGAGCGCGTCGTTGACGGCCTCCTCCAGAACCGCACCGCGGCCGAAGCGCTGGTCGATGACCCGGGCGGGGATCTTGCCCTTGCGGAAGCCCTTCACCGTGACCTGCTGGTTGATCTTCTTGTACGCCGCGTCGAGGCTGTCCTTGAGCTCCTCGAAGGGCACCTCAATGCTGAGCCGAACCCGGGTCGGGTTCAGGGTCTCGACGGCGCTCTTCACGGTGGGTCTCCTTGGGGGCTGACTTCTGGGATCGTGCCCGGCTAAGAGACACACGGGCATGCAGCTTGCATAGTAACGGCACGCCGGTGCTGACCCACAATGCGATCTTGGAGAACCCCGGGGTGGCCGGCCCTGTCCGCGACGGCCACTCTCCGAACGCTGGTCGGGGTGGCGGGATTTGAACCCACGGCCTTCCGCTCCCAAAGCGGACGCGCTACCAAGCTGCGCCACACCCCGTCGGTGCGACACGTAGGGTACATGCCCGCAGGCCATGCGGCTCCCGCGCTGCGGGCCGCGGGAAACGGGGTGTGCGCTCGGCGCCCTCGACCCGCTACGATGCCTGCGTACCGCGGTCACCGACCTGCGGTGCGGCTGTGCGGGCGTAGCTCAATGGTAGAGCCCTAGTCTTCCAAACTAGCTACGCGGGTTCGATTCCCGTCGCCCGCTCCAAACGACTCAAGGCCAGGTCAGAGGCGCTTTCCTCTGCCTGGCCTTGATCGTTTCCGAGGGGCCCGTTCAGTCCTCCGTGTCCCCCGCGTGCCCCTTGCGCTTTCGATCTTTCTTCTTCTTGGACTTCTTGCCGCTCTTCCGGCCCTTCTTCACGATCTCGCTCACGGCGTCCGCGATCAGCCGGTCACGGTCAGCACTGGCGTGCTGATAGATCAGTGCGGCCCGGGTCGTGCTGTGTCCCATGCGGGCCATGAGTTCCCGCGTGCTCGCGCCGGTCGAGGCTGCGAGGGTGTTGCCCGTGTGGCGGAGATCATGGAAGTGCAAGCCCTTGATCTCGGCGTCTTCGCAGGCCGCATGCCACAGCTTGTTGAAGTGGTTCCGCCGCGGGGTCCCGCCCTTGACGCCGATGAAGACCCGACCGTCGGCGCCCGGCTCCGCGTACTGCCCGAGGTGAAGGCGGATCTCCGCGAGGATCACGACCGGGATCCCAACCGTGCGCTTGCCCGCAGCGCTCTTGGGTGCCTTGATCTCCTGCTGTCCGTTGAACAGCTCAGCGACCGAGCGCCGGACCCGTACCGTGCGGTGCTCCAGGTCGATGTCACGGCGATGCAGGCCGACCAGCTCTCCCCAGCGCAGACCGAGGAAGCCAGCCATGAGGACGAGCGCCCGGTAGCGCGGCTGGATCGCGTCGGCGAGCGCGTAGACCTCTTCCACAGTGGCCGTCGGCCGCTCCGGGGTGTGCACGGTGCTTGCCCCCTTGATCTGGCACGGGTTCCGCCTGATCATCTGGTCTGCCACGGCCGTGCCCAGGATCGAGCGGAGCAGCGCGTACGCCTTGGCGACCGTGGTCGGGCCCGTCCCGGACGCAAGCTTGTCGGCACGCCAGCTCCGAACGAGTGCGGGCGAGATCGCCGCCACGTTGACGAGGCCGAAGGCGGGTTCGAGGTGGTGCTTCAGGAGCGAGCCGTAGAGCTGTCGCGTGGTGCTCGTGATCTCCCGTTCCTTGATCCACGCTGTGGCGTACGGACCGAAAGGGACCTTCCCGGCGTCCGGGTCGTGCCAGTCGCCGCGGCGTAGCTCTGCCTGTTTGTCGGCGAGCCAGTCGTCGGCGTCCTTCTTGGTGCGGAAGGTCTCAGGCGCCGGACGGAGCTGCCCGTCAGGTGCCAGGTAGCGAGCCTGGTAGCGGCCGGACTGGAGCTTGCGGACACGGCCGAACCCTCGACGTTTGCCGGGCATCAGGCAGCCACCCCCAGCCGGCGACGAGGCTCCACCGTGTGCGCGCTGATGTAGTCGCGTACGGCGCTCTCAGGGATGCGGACGTGTCGGCCGACCTTGACGTACTTGATCCGACGTTCCTCGATCAGGCGCCGCGGAAAACGAACGGTCGTGCCGAGGAGTTCGGCGACCTGGACGACGCTGAGGTATCGATCATTCATGCTGCGACTCCTTCCGAGGCGCGTTGGTCTTGCAGGGCTTCGCGTGCTGTCTCGCGGTTCAGTTGGAGGTCTCGGGCGATCGACGCGGCGAGGGCTGACTCGCCCGGCGTGTGGCCGTGCCCGGCGTACTGCCAGTCAGCGAGCACGAGCACCGTGTCCGGCTCGTAGTCGGGCAGGCCGAGGGCTTCGCGTTCTTGGGCGGCTCTGAAGTCGGCGCGGGCCTGGCGGAGTTCGCCGAGCGTGGTCGAGTACCGGCGCGACTTGGAGGAGAAGTGGCCGCGGAAGCCGAGCATGTGCGCCCAGGCCCAGAGGCGGCGGTCCGGGTAGAGCGGATCGAGCAGCTTGCACGCTTTGATCAGACGGCGGGCATGGTCGGGCACGCCGTGACGATCGAGTTCGGCCAGCTCCCCGATCCGGCGGTCGAGGGTGCCCGTGTTCTCTGCCGCCTTGGTGGCGTACTTGGCGACGTAGGAGGCGACTGCCTGCTCTGTGATCTCGGAGCCGTTCCCGAACGCTTTGACCGGGCGGACATCGAGCTGTTGGCCCCAGCGGAAGGTGCGGGCCGGTTGGCCGTCGGCGGCCGGAAGGCTGACGCTCGTGTAGGCGTGCAGTGCCGCGGCCCGGATCACGTCATCGAGCAGGCCGACGCTGGCCCAGGAGGGAGGCGGGGTGCCGGGCCCGTCCGGTCCGTCGAGGCGAATCACGGCGTGGAAGTGGATCGCACCACGCTTCTGGAATTCGGCGACCTTGCCGTACGAGACGCGGGCAGTGTCAGCGAGTTCCCGTTGTGTGATCCCGGCACGAGCCGCGATCTCACGGCGCAGCCGGTTGACGAACCGCATCCACAGCTCGCTGGACAGGTTGTTGAAGAGGACCGCGCCCGCGTAGTCGTAGGTTGCCGGATTGAGCGCCGTGCCGAGGGCCGGATCGTCCGGGGCATGGCGGGCGCCGCAGCGGCAGGTTCCTCGGTCCGGCCGGTTGTGGACCGGGCCGAAGGACGGCGCCGTCAGGGTGGCGAAGACGCGCGGGTGATCGCGGACCGTGGGCGCAAGGTCCCGGCGGTCGTCGCCGACGAGACCGGCACGGATCAGGTGGTAGGTGTCTCCGGCGTAGGTCCAGGCGCAGGCCGGGCAGCGGGAGGCCCGGCGGTTGCCACAGGCGACGCGGAGGCGCCCACCCGGCTCGGTCTCGGTCGAGTAGTGGTGCAGGGTCTCACCGGTCGTCTTGTCCTTGGTCAGCGTCCATCCGGTCAGGTGGATGGGGTTGGCGCAGCCGCCGGTTCGGCGGATCTGGTCTTGCCAGCGGTCGAAGCCGTCGGACCCGGCCACCCGCATCAAGTCGCCGAGGGTGGTCGGGTCGAGGCCCGCGAAGGTCGCGGAGTCGGTCACGCGGCCACCTTCCGGACAGCGAGGGCCGGGCGGAGGGAACCGGAGCCCTTGCAGGTGTGGCAGGTGACTGTGACGACGGGCAGGTTCCCGCGGTTGTCGCGGCCGAGGCCGGAGGATACGGCGACGAGGGGGAAGCCGTCGCAGTTCGGGCAGACCCGTCCCAGGTGGCGGATGCGGTCGGTCATGATGAAGGTTCCTTCCGGATCTTTGGTTCGGACAGGGACGGCGCCCGGGCGGCGGAGACTTGGTGGTTGAGGCCGCCCGGGGGCCGGTCAGCGGTGCTTGTGCTCGGAGGCGATGAGCGAGCGGACGACCAGCGCGACGATCGCGAGCGAGCCCGCGGTGACCGCAACGGCGAGGAGCATCGAGACGAGGACGGTTCCGACGACGAGGACCGCCGCGGTACCGCCGCCGACGAGCAGGGCCAGGGCGCCGGGGGTGAGCTGGACCGTCGGCCGAGTCGGCATGGGGGCCGGGGCGTACGGCTCGGGGGTGTGGTGCGGGACGACGCTCGTCGGCTCGACCACGGCGGGCGGGGTGACGTACCCCGTAGGTGCGGGCATGGTCGGGATCTTCGGACGGAGCATGGTGGATCTCCTTTCAGGGCGGGCTACTTGTTGACGGCTGTGTCGATGACCGGGGAAAGCAGGCTGTCGGCGAGGAGGTAGCCGCCGAGCAACAGCAGGGCGATCAACCACCACGGCGGGCGGATGAGCCGGATGCCGACGAGTCCGACGCACGCGACGAAGAACCACAGCGGTACGTCCATGACTGGGCTCCTCAGCGGACCTTGCAGCGGTGGGTACGGGCAGCGAGCTGGGCGGCGGACTGGCTGCCGTAGTCGGCGGACCAGCCGCAGCGCTCGGAGGTGCACACGGCCGCGTGCTTGGTGTGGCCGTGCCGGTCGCGGTGGGTGCCGATCCGCACAGGGCCGATACTCATCACGGAGTGGAAGAAGTCGCGGGCAGGCATGACGATCGGTTCTCCTTGTCAGTCAGGTGAGTTGAGCGGCGATCGCGTCGGCCATCGGAGCCGGGACGCCGAGGCGGGCGCGCAGGGTGTCGGTGTCGATCGAGGCGCCGGTTCGGGCGCGGTGGTCGTCGGCGACCTTGCGGGCGTGGTCGACCAGCGCGGCAGGCACCTCAGGGACGGTCGGCGATTCGGGCAGAGCCGGGGCCGCATCAGGAGCGGAGACCGGTTCGGGGGCCGGGGCTGCGGGCGCCGGCGGAACCGGCACCCGGTCCCCGGCCGCGGTGTCGGCGGGCGACCGCACGGTTGCCGAGTGAGCGAGGAGCGTGCCGCCGAGGAACGCGAGAGCGGGCCATCCGGCGACCCCGAAACGCAGCCAAGCGGGCGGGTGAGCGAGATCGAGGAATCCTGCGGTGGCGACGTTGGCGCCGAGCGAGGCGACCAGCGCGACCAGGAACCAGCTCCACGCCAGGCGCGAGGGCCCGTCGGCCCGCAGCCGCCGCCATGCCGCAACCAACAGCAGGTCGACCGAGATCGGGTAGGCCCATGCCTTCCAGCCGTCTTGTCCGGCCGCGGCGGCAAGGTCGTGCAGGTGGGCGAAGGACAGCGCACCGGCGATCACGGCTTGTACGAGTACGGCATCCAGACGGATCGAGCGGAGCATGTCTTCACCTCCTTCAGGGAGTTGGGGCCAGGGCCGGGCGGGGCTCACGGAGTCCGGCCGCCCGGTCCCGGCAGGTGTTCAGTCGGTGGCTTCGCCGGAGCCGAAGCAGGCCAGGCACATGCCGGTCTGCTGGTGATCGGTGGTCCGCTGCTTGCGTCCGCCGACCCGGACCGCGGTCGAGATCTCTCCGGAGCCCTTGCAGGTCTTGCACTTCGGCGGGGTCGCGGCCTTGCGGGCGGGGCTCTTGCGTGTGGCCATGGGTGGTGCTCCTTCCGGTGATCAGGCATGGGCGGGGTAGGGACGTGGCGCGAGGCGGTCGCGCCGACCGGAGTACGAGGAGGGGTCAGGCAGCCGTCGCGGCGGACTTCTCGACAGCCGGAGCCGGGACCGGCTTCAGGTGCGGCAGCGCAGGCCGGAATGGCGCCAGCTCGGGCAGGTCCGGGGTGCGCTCGGCGTACCGGTTGCAGACGTTCACGGCCTTGCGCAGCGAGGTGTACGGCGCCCGGATGCGGGACCAACCGCCGGTCGAGTCGCCGGAGATCGCGACGCCGTGTGCATCGGCGGGGATGGAGATCGCGGCGAGTACGGCGTCCGGGGCGATGTCCCCGAAGGCCATGTTCGCGCTCGTCTCGTCATTGACGCGGTGTGCGGTCCGCCCGGTGAGCTGGGCGCGCAGCATCGTGATGCCCTTGCCCAGCTCCGAGCCGAAGCGTTGCCCGCAGATCTCCAGATAGACACCGGCCGCACGGCCGAGCTGGGCCAGGCGGACCAGGGACGTGATGATCCGATCGCGACGCTTCTCCTCTGCCCTGCTGGCGTACAGGGCGAGTTCGGCCACCTCGTCGACGAGGACGACGATCGGGACCGGGCGCAGGTCCTCGGGCAGGTCCCAGATGTCCGCGGCGATCTCCGCATCCGGGATCGCGGACGCGACACCTTGGTGTGCGCGGATGATCTGGTAGACGCCCTCCATGTGGTCAACGAGTGCGTCGAGGAGATCGGCCGCGGTATCGGGGTTGTCAGCCAGCGCCGAGAACCGGCGGGCAAGCGGGAACAGCTCGACTCCCTGTTTGCAGTCGATGCCGACCAGCGCCACATCACGCGAGGCGAGTTCGGTCACCAAGTTGCGCAGGTAGACGGACTTGCCGGACTCCGTGGCGCCGATCGTCAGGCCGTGCGGGATGGCCCGGAAGTCGCGGTAATGCACCGCGCCGTCTTCGCGCAGGGCGACCGGGATGCGCATCGGTGCCGGGTCTGTCAGGGCGGGCATCTGCACCCGCTTGAGCACGTCATAGCCGGTCATCCGCAGCTCGACGACGCCCGAGCGCAGTTCGCGCGAGGTGACGCCGTACATCGCGAACGAATGCCGCAGCCGGTCCGTGGACGCGGCCACATCGAAGGCGTCCTGTCCAGGTCGCAGCCCCAGCCGCAAGACAAGGCCGGTCCGTGTCGGACGGACACGCAGGATGCGCGGGGCCCGCGGACCGGGCATCTCCCGATGGGTCAGCCTGGCCAGACGCAGCCGCCAGCGAGCGGGCGGGACGGTCAGGCCACAGGCGTCCATGACCGAGCCGTACCGGACCAGGACGCGCAGCACGGCGAGGGTGACCCCGAAGGTCAGCCAGTACCAGGCGGGGCGCCGCCACCGCAGGAGACCCGCGGCAGCAACGACCAGCAACACGACGGCGAGCAGCCATGTCATGGCTCAGGCCGCCTTCGGCTTCGAGGCACCCGCGGCGAGCGAGGTGACGGCGACCGCGCGGAAGGAGATCCCGTGCCGCGTGCCGTTACCGAAGTCGTTCTCCCACGGACGAGCGATCAGCCCGGTCAGCGCGACCGGCGTCCCCATCACCAGCTCACCGGAGATGCCCGGCTCAGGAACGGTGACGGGAAGGATCTCCACCTCATCGTTGGAGGAGAACATGACCTCCACGGTCATCAGCGAAGCGCCGGACTCGATGTCCGTGGCGATCTCACCGGTACGGCGGTCCTTGACCTTGGGCTGCGGAGGCTTGGCCACCATCACGACGGCGGCGGAAGTGTCGACGGGAATCTGACGCATCGTCTCTTCTCCTGATCTTGCGGGGAATTGACCCGCTGTTCGGCGGTGAGACCAGGAGACTCCCGAAGGGGGTGGACGGAGCACCGACCCTATGGACCTTTGGGGACGTCTTCGGTATCGTCGAAAACGTCCCAGCGTCCCAACACGCCGCCAAACAGGGCGAGTTAGAGGGAGCGGCATCATGGCGAACGACCGACTGCGCTCAGCGATCTCCGCGAAGGGCGAGACCATCCAGACCCTTGCCGATCACGTCGGCATCGACCCCAAGAGTGTCGAGCGGTGGATCTCCAAGGACCGGACGCCGCACCGGACTCACCGCTGGAAGGCGGCGCAGTACCTCGGAGCGGATGAGGTCTACCTGTGGCCCGCGGTCGAGAAGCAGGCGGACACGGCCAGCGCATCAGAGCTGATCACGTACTACCCGCACCGGGGAGCAGTTCCGGCGAACCTGTGGGACTACCTCATCGAGAACGCCACGAGCCACGTCGAGATCCTCGTGTACGCGGGACTCTTCCTCTTCGACGGGCACCCGGACCTGGCCGACCAGTTGGCCGAGAAGGCTGGATCAGGAACCGAGGTTCGCATCCTTCTTGGCGACCCCGACGCACCAATGATCAAGCAGCGCGGGGAAGAGGAAGGGATCGGGGACGGCTTGGCGGCCCGGGCCCGGATCACGCGCCAGTACCTCGAACCGGCGATGAACGTCCCCGGCGTCGAGGTCAGGCTTCACGACACGATCCTGTACAACTCGATCTACCGGTTCGACGACGACGTGTTGGTGAACCCGCACGTTCTCGGAGCGCCAGCCGGACAGAACCCGGTCATGCACTTCCGGTACCTGCCCGGAGCCCGGACCTTCCGGCACTACATGAAGAGCTTTGACTACGCGTGGGAACGAGGGCGCCCAGCGTAGAGCGGTCAGCCAGCCCGGCATGCGACGCTGAGAGCATGGCCCGCATCGACTACGTGAATGATCCGAACGCCCCGAAGGCGAACAGCATCGTCCCCTCGGTGGTCGCTGTTGCCGTCAACGAGGCCGGAGAAGTCCTGCTGATCCACAAGACCGACAACGACCTGTGGGCACTCCCCGGCGGGGGCGTCGAAGTCGGCGAGTCGGTTGCCGACGCCGCCGTACGCGAGACCAAGGAAGAAACCGGGTTCGACGTCGAAGTGACGGGGCTGACCGGCCTCTACACCGACCCCGGTCACGTCATGGCGTACGACGACGGAGAGGTACGCCAACAGTTCTCGATCTGCTTCACCGCCCGCATCGTCGGCGGCGAGCCCCGAACGAGCAGTGAGAGCAAGGAAGTCGCGTTCGTCGCACCGGATCGGTTGGGTGAGCTCAGCATCCATCCGTCCATGCGGATGCGAATCGAACACGGCTTGTCCAACCGGCCCGCTCCCTACATCGGTTGATCAACCACGGAGCCGGGCACGCGTGCGCTCGACAGCCCCACTCAGGTACGGGCGAGCCTTGCTGATCGCGGTGTGCACGACGCTGCCCGCCTCGTACCGATCAAGGATCTCGTCCATACGACGATCAAAGTCGAAGGACTGCCCGGCGGGGCCAGTCGTCATGTCGGCGTAGATCAGCGCATCGAGGAGCGGCGAGTCCTCACGCTCATACACGGCCAACTCGGCGGACATGCCGCGCTGCTCTGCCTCGTACACAGCTCCGGAATGGTGAGCAACCAGCCGCACGAGCCGGTCGGGAGCGCCGAGGGAGGCCAGGTGCCGGGCCCCGTCAATGGGGTGAAACCCAGTCCCGCGCAACTCTGGGGCATACCCGATGTCATGCAGCCAGGCAGAGGCGACGAGGAGATCACGTTCCGCCTCAGGTACAGCCGCCGAAGCCTCGCGCGCCCGGGCTGCAACAGCCTGTGTGTGCAGCCAACGATTCCCGAGCGGGGGCAGCAGAGACTCAGCCAGTTCGGCCGCTCCCTGAGGCGTATCCAGTGCAAGAGGCATGATTCGCACCGTAGCCGAATCAGCAGGCCGCCCAACAGGGTGAAGCCGGTCGTTCCGGATCACCACGAGCGCGGTGGAACTTTCCCTACTTCATCAAGGCCCGCGCACGGCGCGGGCGCGCGCCGCCTTGCGGCGCGGACGGCCTCCTTGTCTTCGCCACCGGCCGGCCGCGCCCGGCGGCGCGCTCGCGTGCGATGCGGGCGAAGGGGAAACCCGGCTCTTCGTGACTAACCGTCGTCGCCGTCGTCGTACCCCGGAAAGAGCCGCGTGCCGATCCAACCGCCACCGATGAAGCCCAGAATCCCGGCCACGACGGCGCCGAAGCCGGAGCCCGCGCCGCCCAGCTTCCACACCACGACCGCAGCTCCGAGCGCGCACACCACAGCAAGGACAGCCACTGGCGGGCGCGTCCATCTGTCGTGGTGCTGGATAGGGCCGTTCATGTTCATGCCTCCACGGTGACACGAGCACTCGGCGATGCGGGAGAGACCAAGGTCACTGGTCACGGTCAAAGACGATGCCTCCGGCGGGGGCGCTCCGGCACCGGGGGCCGGGGGAACGCTGCCGGGTGCGGATCCGCGGGTGGTTGCGTGAAGGGTTCCCATCCCGTCCGCCGTCGACCCAGGCAAAGCCGAGCAGACGTGGCCCATGGCGTCCAGGTCGTTCGTACAGTGGCGCGCTCCACCTGGACGCCATGAACCACGCCCGCTCCACTGCGTGTGGGTCGACGGCGGACGGGATGGGAACCGGGAACCGCTGTGGTCAAGAAGGCGCCGACGGTCCGGGCGGTTTGTGGGGAAAGGCCCAAGGTCCCTACACGCTGTCGGTGACCATGCCGCACCCTGGACTAGATGAGCAGCGGCGGAGGGCCCCACAGGCCAGTTTCAGGCGAGGAGTTCATCGCAGTGTGCTTCGGCCTGTGCGCCTTCCTGCCCCCGCTACTGGTGGGAATCATCACAGGTGCGGCGGTGGACTCCGGCCTTGTGCCCATAGGCGGAGCCATAGGCGGACCCACAGGCGGAGCCATAGGCTCTGCGCTCGTGACCGGTTGCATCAGCTACAAACTCGCACTCCGGCTGGAACGGCGCATGGAGAAGTCGATGGAGCGGCAGATGCGCGAAGACGGAGACGAAGCCCCCTAGATCGTCCGTGTCCCTCACGTGCCCGATGGACCGGCACGCGCCGGGGAACCACGGGGACTACCGGCGAGCGCTACGAGAACGCACAGGTCAGCATCTTGCCTGGTCAGGCCGGGTGCGCGTACGCGATCTTCCAAACTAGCTACGCGGGTTCGATTCCCGTCGCCCGCTCTTGTGAAAAGCCTCCGGCCCGGATCCACTCCTCGTGGACCGGGCCGGAGGCTTTTTCGCGGGCCTCCGCCGGGTGTCCTGACAGGGGCCTTCAGAAATGGATCGCGCTGACACTGTCCGCGACCGAGTTGAGGAAGTTGTTGATCGCAGGCGCCATTCCGGTCGATGCGAGGAAGAAGCCGAAGAGCACCGCGACTATGGCGGGCCCCGCCTTGATCGAGCCGCCGCGCATGAGGACGACGAGGACGATCGCCAACAACAGCACCACTGACAGCGAAATGGCCACACTGATCACACCCTAGGTCGGTCCGCTCTCCCGGCCCGGGGGGTTCAGCCCCACCCCCCGCCAGAACCATCGTGCCACCAACCCGGCACCTGTATGCGGCCCGTGACGCATCGTCGGCCACGTACCGGCGGGTTTCGGCTTGATCGTTTCTATCGCCCCGCGTCCCCCACGCGCGCGCCGCCCTCGCGGCCTGCAGGCTTCTCTCAGTTTCCCCTTGGTTTGCACACAGGAAAATCAAGGAAATGCGATGTCCAATTACTGACCAAGCCGCACGGGACGAATCGGTCATTTCACCTAGGGCGGGCAAACCGATGGGGCACAACCGCACAAACTCCATGCCGACTTCCGCACAAACGGGGTACCTGGAAACGCCGAGGAGGAATCGAATCGATGGTTTTACGAAATCACAGCGGCCGCACTAAGGTGCCTCAGATGTTCCACGCTGCCATCGTCCCCACCGGCGCAGTGCGGCCCTCCACGTTCTCCCCGAGTTCCTGGTGGGAGGGCCCGTGACCAACTCGCTGCACCCGCAGGGCTCGCACCGCACCCCGCTGCCACCGGCCGCGCGGCCCGCGGCGGATGTCACTCCGCAGAAGACCCAGCAGACACCGGCCCCCGCTCCGGCCGAAGCCCCCGTCAAGCCCAAGCAGCGCGACGCGTTCTTCGACAACGCCAAATACCTGGCCATCGTCTTCGTCGCGATGGGCCACTCCTGGGAGCCCCTGACGGGCGGCAGCCGTACCGCCGAAGCGCTGTACGAGATCGTCTACACGTTCCACATGCCGGCGTTCATCATCATCTCCGGCTATTTCTCGCGCAGCTTCGACATGCGGCCCGACCGGCTGCGACGGCTCATCACCGGCGTCGCCGTGCCCTACGTGATCTTCGAGGTCGCGTACAGCCTCTTCAAGAGGTGGGCCGACGACGACCCCACACATCCGATCAGCCTGCTCGACCCATGGTTTCTGACCTGGTTCCTCGTCGCGCTGTTCATCTGGCGGCTCACCACGCCGCTGTGGAAGATCGTCCGCTGGCCGATCCCGCTCTCCATCGCGATCGCCGTGCTCGCCGCGGTCTCCCCCGACATCGGCGACGACCTGGACCTGCAGCGCGTGCTGCAGTTCCTGCCGTTCTTCGTGCTCGGCCTGTTCCTGAAGCCCGAGCACTTCCAGCTCGTGCGGCGGCGCGAGGTGCGGATCCTGTCCGTGCCGATCGCGGCCTGCGCCTTCCCGCTCGCCTACTGGGCGGCTCCGCGCATGACGTCGGTGTGGTTCTACCACCGCGACAGCGCGCAGGAGCTGGGCGTCCCGTGGTGGGTCGGCGTCGTCATGACGCTCGCCCTGTTCGGCTGCTCGATCGTGCTCACCGCGTGCTTCTTCTCGTGGGTGCCGGGGCGGAAGACGTGGTTCACGGTGCTCGGCGCCGGGACGCTGTACGGCTACCTGCTGCACGGGTTCCTGGCGAAGGGCTCGCGGTTCTGGGGCTGGTTCGACGCGGACTGGGTGCACACCCCGTACGGCGAGGTCGCCGTCACGCTCATCGCGGGCGCGGTCGTCACCGCCCTGTGCACGCCACCGGTGCAGCGGGCCTTCCGTTTCGCCATGGAGCCGAGGATGCCGTGGGCGTTCAAGAAGGACGCCACCGAGACGGCGCGGGCCAGGCAGCGGGCCTGACGTGGTTCGGGTAAGGGTGGGACCGGGGGCCCCGACCACTCTCACCCGAACCGCGAGGAGCCCGGCCTCATGCAGATCAACCTGACGGGACGCACCGCCCTGGTCACCGGATCCACCCAGGGCATCGGCGCCGCCATCGCGACGGGTCTGGCCCGGTCCGGGGCCCGCGTCGGCGTCAACGGCCGGACCCGGGAGCGCGTGGACGAGGCCGTGGCCCGGATCAGAGCCGACGTACCCGGCGCCGGCCTGGTGCCGGTCGCGGCCGACGTCACCACGGAGGACGGCCTGCGGGACGCCGCCGCGGCGCTCCCCCACATCGACATCCTGGTCAACAACCTGGGCATCTTCGGCTCCGCCGACCCCCTGAAGATCACCGACGCGGAGTGGCGCCGCTACTTCGAGGTCAACGTGCTGTCCGCGGTCCGGCTGATCCGGCACTATCTGCCCGGCATGACCGAGCGTGGCTGGGGCCGGATCCAGAACATCGCGAGCGACTCGGCCGTGGTGATCCCCGCCGAGATGATCCACTACGGGATGTCCAAGACGGCGCTGCTCTCGGTGACCCGCGGCTTCGCGAAGCAGGCCGCCGGCAGCGGTGTGACCGTCAACTCCGTCATCGCGGGTCCCACCCACACGGGCGGTGTCGAGGACTTCGTCTACGAGTTGGTCGACCGCGAGCTGCCCTGGGACGAGGCGCAGCGCGCCTTTATGCGCGAGCACCGCCCGCAGTCCCTGCTGCAACGGCTCATCGAGCCGGAGGAGATCGCGAACATGGTGGTCTACCTGGCCTCCGGCCAGTCGAGCGCCACGACCGGCGGTGCTCTGCGGGTGGACGGCGGTTACGTGGACTCGATCCTGCCGTAGGCCTGCGGCCAGGCAGCTCAGGCCTTCACGCAAGCCGGCGCCGCGCCGTCCCTCCGCCCACGGGGCTCCGCCCCGGACCCCGCGCCTCAATCGCCGGCGGGGCGGGGATTATAAAACCCACCCCGCGCGGGCGGGGGGGGAAAGGGGCCGCCCGCCACACGCCCCCCGAAGCCCAC
>NZ_JBEOVM010000074.1:0-31615 GCF_040295505.1 Streptomyces sp. NPDC002790
CCGCGCCTCAATCGCCGGCGGGGCTTGAATGGGTCAGTCCGTGCCGGATTCCATGGCTGCGCGGTCCAGGGCCTCGTCCTCCGCGGAGGTTTCTCCGCGGGAGGCGATGGCTTGGGCGCCGCCTTCCGGCATCGTGCCGATCAGGCCCGTGACCGCTGCCTGCGCGGCGCCGGCGACCGGGCTGCCCTCGCCGAGGAGGCCGAGGTTCGCGTACTGCTCGAGCTTGCCGCGCGAGTCGGCGATGTCGAGGTTGCGCATGGTCAGCTGGCCGATCCGGTCGACCGGGCCGAACGCCGAGTCCGCGGTCCGCTCCATGGAGAGCTTGTCCGGGTGGTACGAGAAGGCGGGGCCCTGCGTGTCGAGGATCGAGTAGTCCTCGCCGCGCCGCAGGCGCAGCGTGACCTCGCCGGTGATCGCGGCGCCGACCCAGCGCTGCAGCGACTCCCGGATCATCAGGGCCTGCGGGTCGAGCCAGCGGCCCTCGTACATCAGGCGGCCGAGACGCCGGCCCTCCGCGTGGTACTGGGCGACCGTGTCCTCGTTGTGGATCGCGTTGACCAAGCGCTCGTACGCGGCGAACAGGAGGGCCATGCCCGGCGCCTCGTAGATGCCGCGGCTCTTGGCCTCGATGATCCGGTTCTCGATCTGGTCGGACATGCCCAGGCCGTGGCGGCCGCCGATCGCGTTGGCCTCCATCACCAGGTCGACGGCGGAGGCGAACTCCTTGCCGTTGATCGTGACCGGGCGGCCCATCTCGAAGCCGATCGTGACGTCCTCGGTGGGGATCTCCACCGACGGGTCCCAGAACTTGACGCCCATGATCGGCTCGACCGTCTCGAGCGAGACGTTCAGGTGCTCGAGCGTCTTGGCCTCGTGCGTGGCACCCCAGATGTTGGCGTCCGTGGAGTACGCCTTCTCCGCCGAGTCCCGGTAGGGCAGGCCGTGCTCGACCAGCCACTCCGACATCTCCTGCCGGCCGCCGAGCTCGGTCACGAAGTCCGCGTCGAGCCACGGCTTGTAGATCCGCAGGTTCGGGTTGGCGAGCAGACCGTAGCGGTAGAACCGCTCGATGTCGTTGCCCTTGTACGTCGAGCCGTCGCCCCAGATCTGGACGTTGTCCTCCAGCATCGCCCGCACCAGGAGCGTGCCGGTGACCGCGCGGCCGAGCGGCGTCGTGTTGAAGTACGCGCGACCGCCGGAGCGGATGTGGAACGCGCCGCAGGTCAGCGCCGCAAGGCCCTCCTCCACAAGGGCGGCCTTGCAGTCGACGGCACGCGCGATCTCGGCGCCGTACGCCTGCGCTCGACTGGGCACGCCGTCGATGTCGGGCTCGTCGTACTGGCCGATGTCGGCGGTGTACGTGCACGGGACGGCGCCCTTGTCACGCATCCACGCGACGGCGACGGACGTGTCGAGGCCGCCCGAGAAGGCGATGCCGACGCGCTCGCCGGCCGGGAGGGATGTGAGGACCTTGGACATAGGAAGAGTATGCATGACGATGCATGACCATGCAAAGGGGGGTGCGGTGATTGACCGGTGATGTGTTCGGCGTCACCTTGGCGGAAGCCGGACGGGCTCCCGCTCAGAACAGGCTGAGCAGCGCCTCCGTCGGGTCCGCCAGACCCGTCTCCCCGTCCGGCAGCGGCAGCTCGAACCAGACCGTCTTCCCGCGCGGCGTCCGGCGCGAGCCCCACGCCGCGCTCAGCAGCCCGACGAGCTGAAGCCCGCGGCCGCCCTCGTCCGTGTCCCGCGCCCGGCGGCGGCGCGGCTGCACGAGACCCGCGTCCCACACCTCGCACACCAGCGTCCGGTCGAGGAGGAGGCGGAGCCTGATGTCGCCCTCGCCGTACCGCAGCGCGTTGGTGACCAGCTCGCTGACCAGCAGTTCCGACGTGTCGACGAGGCCCTCCAGGCCCCAGCTCGACAACTGCGCCCGCGCGTACTCGCGGGCCCTGCCCACCGACTTCGGCTCGCGGGGCAGCGTCCAGTCGCCGACGTTGCCGCTCGGCAGCCCCTGCACACGGGCCATGAGGAGCGCGATGTCGTCCTCGCCGTGATGCGTGTCGAGGGTGTTGAGGACGTGGTCGCAGACGTCCTCGAGAGCCGGGGCGGGATCGTCGAGCGCGTTGCGGAAGGCCGAGAGGCCCTCGTCGAGCGGATGGTCGCGGGATTCCACCAGGCCGTCCGTGTAGAGGGCGAGCAGGGAGTCCTCCGGCAGCTCCACCTCCACCTCCTCGAACGGCTCGCCGCCGACACCGAGCGGCATCCCCGGCGGTACGTCGAGCATGAGCGCGCTGTCGCCGGGTTCGACGAGGACCGGCGGCAGGTGCCCCGCGTTGGCGAACGTGCAGCGCCGGGTGACCGCGTCGTACACCGCGTAGACACAGGTGGCGAGGTAGACCTCGGAGAGGTCCTCGCCGCCGAAGGAGCGCGCGGAGCGGGCGGGGCGTGTGCCCTGCTGGACGCCACCGGGGGTGCCGAGACCGCGGGCGATCTCGTCCAACGCGCTGAGTACTTCGGCCGGTTCGAGGTCGAGCAGGGCCAACGTACGTACGGCGGTGCGCAGTTCGCCCATGGCGACGGCGGCGCGCAGGCCGCGGCCCATGACGTCGCCGACGACCAACGCGGTGCGGTGCCCGGGGAGTTCGATGACGTCGAACCAGTCGCCGCCGACCTCGGTCGCGGCGTTGCCGGGCCGGTAGCGGCAGGCGATGTCGAGTCCGGCCGCCTCCGGGTCGTCCGGCGGCAGCAGGGAGCGCTGCAGGATCAGCGCCCGCTCGTGCTCGCGGCGGTACAGGCGCGCGTTGTCGATACAGACCGCGGCGCGCGCGGCCAGCTCCATGGCGAGCGCCCTGTCCCGCTCGGTGAACGGCTCGCTGCCCTTCGTCCGGGAGAACTGGACGAGCCCGACGACCGTGTCGTGCGCGACCATCGGCACGGCGAGCGTGGACCGCACGAGCCCGCGCTGCTCGGTGGGCAGCGTCTGCGGGCGCGCGGTGCGCAGGGCCTGTGCGCAGGGTGAGTTGAACGGGAAGCGGTGCACCGCCCCCACGTTGACGGGGGCCTCGCCGCCGAGGTCGAGGAACGGCACGTCGGCGACGGCGCTCGCGGCGGCCACCCTGCGCAGTTCGGCGCTGCCGTCGGCGAGGCTGTGCCGGAACTGCGCCGCCTCGTCACCCGCGAGCAGCCCCTGGTACAGGTCGACGGACGCGAGGTCGCAGAAGCCGGGGACCACGACGTCGAGGAGTTCGCGGGCGGTGGTCTCCAGGTCCAGCGAGTTGCCGATCCGGGAGCCCGCCTCGTTCAGGAGCGCCAGGTTGCGGCGGGCGTGCGCGGCCTCGCGGGCGGCGGCGTGCCGGCGGGTGACGTCCGTGGCGAGCCCCGCGACGCCGATCGGGCGGCCCGTTCCGCTGTGCACGCGGTAGAGGTTGATGGACCAGTGGCGCCGCTCGGTGGACTCCGGGGCGGTGCCGACCAGTTGCATGTCGGTGACCGCGTCACCCGTCTCCAGGACCCGGCGCAGCGCGCCCTGCACGCGGTCCGCCTCGTGCCGCGGCAGGTAGTCGTGGACGGTACGGCCGCGGTGATCGTCGACGTGTCCGCCGAAGACCGAGGTCAGGGTGCGGTTGGTGCGCTGGACCTTGAGGTCGGTGCCGAACAGCAGGAAACCGAAGGGAGATTGGCCGAAAATCGCCTGCGAGGACGCGAGGTCGGTCTCGATGTGCCGCAGGGTCCGCACGTCGACGACGATGCACACCGCGGCGCGCTCGCCGGACTCGGTGGTCGTCGGCATCACATAGATCTCGGCGACCCCGGTCGCCCCCGCGCCCGCCGCGAGGGGCGCCTCCGCTCGCGGTTCCGCTTCCGGCTCCCCCGAGGTCTCCGGCGCCGGTACCCGGAAGGGGACGGTGCCCGTCCACTCCTGCCCGTCCAGGATCTCCGCCATCTTGCGGTGGCCGCGCTCGCGCAGGTCCGCGGGGACGAAGGCCTCGATGGGGTCCTTGCCCACGGCCTCCTCGGGCGGGACCCCGAAGAGCTGGGCGGCCCGCCGGCTCCACTGGTCGATCGCGCCGTCGGAGCCGATCGAGAAGGAGGCGACCTTGATGTAGTCGTAGATCGAACCCGGCGGGCTCGCCTGCCAGAGGTCGGTCCGGCCGAAGGACTCCTCGGGAGGGGTCGGGGACGCGCCCGGTCCTGATTCCGGGATCGGTTCCGCACGCTCCGTGCCCGCGGCATCAGGAGCGTCGTCGCCCAGCGGCACGCGCTCCGCACGCGACGTCGAGGCCGCGCCCGAGGGATCCTCGGACACCCTGCCCTTCGCTGGTATCTCGCTCACGCGAACCGTCCCCTCCAGCTCACCGCGTCCGGCACCGGTCACCGAGGCGGCTGCACGCAGTATCCAGCACTACGGAGCCGCGCAACACGGTGTTCACGATCACACCATGGTCCCGACGCTTTTTGGCCCGTCGGGACCGACTGTTTCCGTACCCAGGGTGCGGGTGCGCCCACACACGGCATCTCACACCCACTCCCTCACACCAGCGTCTGTCCCACTCGGGCTTCTCCTAACCCGGCAGCGACAGCTCGAACCACACCGTCTTCCCCGTCTTCCCGCCCGACCGCTCCCCACCCGGCCGTGTCCCCCAGCGCCGGGACACCTCGGTCACCAGTTGCAGCCCGCGCCCGCCCTCCTCGTCGGGGGCCGCGGTGCGGGCGCAGGGCGGGTCGGGCAGCGGGTCGGATACCTCCACGAGGAGGGCGTCCGAGGGTTCGGACGGGCGGGCGAGCCGGACGCCGATGGGCCCGGACGCGTACCGCAGGGAATTGGTCACCAGCTCGCTGACCAGCAGCGCGGTGATATCGGCGAGCTCTTCGAGCCCCCATTCGACGAGCTGCGTACGCACCTTGGCGCGCACCCTTCGGACGGCCGACGGGTCGGCGGGAAAGGCCCACTCGACGCAGTCGCCTTCAGTGTGGAGCACGCGGATCACATCCCTGGCCCGCGAAGGACCCTGTCCGGTTTCAGAGGGTTAATCGGGATATACCCGGACGGAGCGCTGCGCTATCGCGGAGTGGGGTGCGCGGTGGCACGGACGGCGTAGGCGAGGCTCGTGGGACGCGGGCGCGAGCCCCCGTCAGACGCGGTCCCGCAGGACCTCTTTCACCGCGGGTACGTCCTGGTCGAGCCAGTCCACGGACCACGCCTCGGCCGCCGTCAGCCAGCGCAGTTCGTCGTGGTCCTGGAGGGGGCGCGGGGTGCCGGAGCGCAGGTGGCAGCGCCAGACCCGCAGTACGTATCCGGCCTTCAGGGGCCATTCGCCAGGCACCCGGGCGAATGGCTCGGCCTCGATGCCGAGTTCCTCGCGCAGCTCGCGCACCAGCGCCCACTCCGGCGCCTCGCCCGGTTCGACCTTGCCGCCGGGCAGCTCCCAGCGGCCCGCGAGTTCGGGGGGCGCGCTGCGCCGCGCGGCGAGCAGCCGCTCCTCGGTGTCGTACAGGGCCGCGGCGACGACCACGGTCGGCGAGGGGGACTCAGGGGGCATACGCCGGAGCCTATGGCCCCGTCAGAGCGCCGTGCCGTTCCGCCCCTGTCCCAGGCGCTCGACCCAGTACGTCGGCTGGTGGTCCCTGCGGTCGTCGAGGCTGTCGGCCATGCGCTGGGCCTCGACCTTCGTGGCGTAACGGCCCACCCGGTAGCGGTTCCCGTTGTCGTCCTCGCGGATGACCAGCCACGGAAGTGTGGTCGTGCCGTCGCTCATCGCGCTCCGCCCCTCCCTGGCCGCCCCGGCCTCGACTCGCATCGCGCCCTGCCTCCCAACCCCGAGGAAACCGCAAACCGCATATGCCCGAGCCTACGCCTGACCTTTACGCACCGGATACGGATTGGCACAAAGAGATACGCAACAAGCCACTGCCCGAACGCGCGGACGGCGAACGGAGGGGGGCGCACCCCTCGGGTGCGCCCCCCTCCCTCCACCACTGCCGGTACGGCTCAGCGCATACGCACCTCCGGCATCGGCATCAGGACCGGTTCGCCCGTCGGTTTCTTGGTGCAGACGTCGCCGCAGTGGGCGTCGAGGGAACAGCAGAGCGAGCAGATCGGGCCGGAGTGGGCCGGGCAGTCGGCGATGTCCGGGAGTTCGTACGCCGTCTCGCAGACGGTGCAGGTGTGGGTCGCGGTGATGTCGGTGCCCTCGGCGAACTCGACGTCCGGGCCGTTCACCGGGTTCGGCCGCGCCAGGTAGTACCTGCCCTTCGTGGCCCAGGCGATGAGCGGGCACAGAGTCAGCGAGAGACCTGCGGCGATGAACGTGGAGAAGGCCTCGGCGTACTCACCGAAGAGCCCGAAGAACGCCAGGATCGAGACGACCGAGGCGATCACCATGGCGCCGAATCCGGCCGGGTTCACCGCGTACAGGTACGCCCGCTTGAACTCGATGTACTTGGGGCTCCAGCCCACCCGTTTGTTGATGACGAGGTCGGCGGCGACAGCCGCGATCCAGGCGATGCCCACGTTCGAGTAGAAGCCGAGGAGCTTGTTCAGGGCCTCGAACATGTTCAGTTCCATCAGCGTCAGCGCGATGGCGAGGTTGAGGAAGATGTACCAGACACGGCCCGGGTGCCGGTGCGTCACGCGGGAGAAGAAGTTCGACCAGGACAGCGAACCGCTGTACGCGTTGGTGACGTTGATCTTGATCTGTGAGACCACCACGAAGAGCGCGGCGACGGGCAGCGCGACCGAGCCGAGCCACGGCTTGAGCGCCTCGACCTGCGGCGCGATGGGTTCGAGCGCGTGCGTCTTGCCGACCGCTTCGAGGGCCACGAAGGCGAGGAGCGCGCCGCCGAGCTGCTTGGCGGCGCCGATGACCACCCAGCCGGGCCCCGCCGCCAGAACGGCCAGATTCCACCGCTTCCTGTTCGCTTCCGTCTTGGCCGGCATGAACCGGAGGTAGTCGGCCTGCTCGCCGATCTGCGCGATGAGCGAGAGCGCGACACCGGTGCCGAGCCCGAAGCCGATCCAGGAGAAGCCGCTGCCCGCGCCTTCGGTGCCGCCGAAACCGGTGAAGTCACCGAAGGAGCCCGGTGAGTTGAAGAGCAGGATCACGAAGGGCAGGACCAGGCCGATCAGCCAGACCGGCTGCGTCCACGCCTGCACCTTGGCAAGCGCGCCCATTCCGCGGAACACGATCGGGATGACGATCAGCGTGGTCACCAAGTACCCGATGGGCAAAGGCAGTCCGAAGACCTCGTGCATCGCCTGCGCCATGATCGAGCCTTCGAGCGCGAAGAAGATGAAGGTGAACGAGGCGTAGATGAGGGACGTGAGCGTCGACCCGAAGTAGCCGAAGCCGGCGCCGCGGGTGATCAGATCCATGTCCAGGCCGTACTTGGCGCAGGCGCGGGCGATCGGGACGCCGGTGGTGAAGATGATCGTCGCCGCGCACAGGATCGAGGCGAGTCCGCTGGTGAACCCGTACGTGAAGACGATGGACGCGCCGATCGCGAAGTCCGCGAGGTAGGCGATGCCGCCGAGCGCGGTGGAGGCGACCGTGGTCTCGGACCAGCGCCGGTAGGAGTGCGGGGCGTAGCGCAGCGAGTAGTCCTCGCGGGACTCGTCGGCGGCCAGCTTGGCGTAACTGCGCTGGGGCGGCTTCCTGTCGGGCGGCCCGGCTGCGGGGTCTGCGTGGGATACGGCGGTCTCGGTCATGGCGGCTACCCGTTCCTCCGTCGGCGGTATACCAAATGCCTACGGAGAAGGAAGTTAGGAGCCGTACATGACAATCCGCGGCAGTGCTCGATTGCCTGCCTGTTACGGGAGTTGAGGCGCGGTTAACTCGGGATCACGGGGCCCGGACGGGGCGCACCGGAGACCGGGCACTGAAACGGTCTGGACAGGGCCTATCGCACCGGCAGGTGGTACGCGATGCGGTAGCGGTCCGCGGGGACGACGACGTCGGCCGTCTCGACCGGTCGGCCGGAGGCGAAGAAGGTCCGGTGGATGACGATCACGACATGTCCCGGCACGCCGCCGAGCGCGCTCAACTCCTCGGCGAGCCCGGGGCGGGCGGCCACTTCCTCCGTCACGTTGTCCACAATCACGTCGATCGCCGCCATGCGCTCCGCGACTCCGCAGCCGCCGAGCGGGCCCTCCTCCGGGAGCATCACCGGCGTGCGCCCCGTCACCGCGAGGGGCTCCCACGAGGTCGCGAGCATCATCGCCTCCCCCGCGTCCCGGTACACGTACTTGGTGCGCATCACGCGGTCGCCCGCGCGGATCGCGAGCCGCTCCGCGACGGAGGCGACCGCCTCGACCTGCTCGCTGCGCGACTCCCACGTCCCCCGCGCCTCCGGGTCGGACTGCTCCTGCCGGAACGGTGTGGAACCACTGCTCGGACGGTCGCCGGAGCGCGAGACGCGGCGCGGCACGGGCAGCTCGCGCACATAGGTCCCCGAACCGGACCGGCCCTCGACGAGCCCCTCCGCCATCAGGACCTTGCGGGCCTCCAGCGCCACCGTGTCCGAAACCCCGTACTCCTCACGGATCTTGGCCTGTGAGGGAAGGCGGGTGTGCGGCGGCAGCGATCCGCTGACGATCTTCTTGCGGAGATCGCCCGCAACGCGGAGATACGCCGGCTGCTCACCGAATGTCACTGATTGTCCCCTCGGTCCCCTCGAAACGCCACACCTGATTGACAGACAGCGACAGCGTGGCAACCGTGGGTTGAGAGGTGCAAGCAAAGGCCAAAGAATCACTCGATGTGATGACTTCCGACGTCAGAAGCCTTTACGCAGCAACTTTGCCCAGGTAGTGCGCCATTCACACATCGAAGCGTGGTTCGAGCATGCATACGTTTCCGGGGTGTCGGTCCGCGCGTCGGGTTCACGCGTCGGGTTCACGCGTCAGGGACGAGGCCCGTCTTGAGCCCCGCGCCGCACAGCGGGACCACCGCGCTCCGGCCGCCGAGGGCCCCGCCCTCACGGGTCGCGGCCCAGCACACCGCGCCGGTCGACTCGACGTACAGGCCGCGGGAGGCGAGGTCGAGTTGGGCGTGCCGGATCTGATCCTCCGTCACCGTGTGGAAGGCGCCGCCGGATGCGCGTACGGCGCGCAGGATCTGGCGGGCGCGCGGCGGGTTCGGGATGGCGATGCCCTCGGCGGCGGTGGGGGCCGGGGCCTCCTCGACCACGACCTCCTCCGACCCGGCCTGCCACGCACGCGCCAGCGGGGCGACCGCGGCGGACTGCACGGCGTGCAGGGCGGGGCGGCGGTCGATCAGTCCGGCGTGGTGGAGTTCGGCGATGGCGAGGGCGGCGCCGAGGAGGAGGGTGCCGTTGCCCACGGGGAGGACCAGGATCTCGGGGAGGCGGCCGCCCATGTCCTCCCAGATCTCGTGGACGTACGTCTTTGTGCCGTGCAGGAAGTACGGGTTGTAGACGTGGCTGGCGTAGAACACGCCGTCCTCGTCGGCGGCCGTGCGGGCCGCGCGGGCCGTGGCCTCGCGGTCGCCGGGGACCACTTCGAGGCGGGCGCCGTGGGCGCGGATCTGCTCCAGCTTCTTGGCGGATGTGGCTTCGGGGACGTAGACGGTGCAGGCGAGGCGGGCGCGGGCGCAGTAGGCGGCGATGGCGGTGCCGGCGTTGCCGCTGCTGTCGGCGATGACGCGGTCGGGGCCGAGACGGGTGGCGAGGGCGGCGAGCAGCACCGCGCCGCGGTCCTTGAAGGAGAGGGTGGGCATCAGGTAGTCCAGCTTGGCGTCCACGTCGGCGGTGAGCGGGACGAGGGGCGTCCGCCCTTCGCCGAGGGTGAAGTCCGGGCGGGGCAGGGGGAGGCATTCGGCGTAGCGCCACATTGAACTGGGGCGGGTGGTGAGGGATTTGAGGGGGCTGGGGGTGGGGTGGTAGTCGAGGTCGAGGGGGCCGTGGCAGGTGGGGCAGCGCCAGGTGAGGGAGGCGGTGGGGAGGCGGGTGCCGTCGGCGGGGCAGTAGGTGGTGAGGCTCATGGGGCGAGATTAGGCCTCCGTCCCCCACGCCTCGGGGCTCCGCCCCGAACCCCGCGCCTCAAACGCCGGCGGGGCCATTTATAGCCCCTCCGGCGATTGAGGAGGCCCGTTCGGCAGGACTTTCGGGCGGGCTTCGGCGCGCGTCCTCGGTCGCGGTGCGGCGGCGGATCACCCTCTAACCCATGAAGCCCGTACGTGTCGTCGCCGCCGCCGTCCTCACCTTTGGTGCCACCCTCGTCCCGCCCGCGCAGGCCGCGGAGCCGTCCGCGCCGGGATGTGGTGGGGCCGGGTGGAGTCTGGGGACCAGGACCGTCGACGCCGGGAGTCCGTATCACGCCTACGCGGGCAACGGGTATCTCGGCGTGCGTGTTCCACCCGCCGGGGCCGGGTACGCGAGGACCGGCGGGGACGGCGCCAAGACCGGGTGGCCGCTCTACACGCCCCCGTACGACGGCGCGTTCGTCTCCGGGCTCTATGGGCGCGGGCCCAAGAACACCGCCCACCGCGAGGCCATCGCCGCCCTCCCCACCTGGACCACCCTCGACGTGCGGGCCCGCGGCGAGACGTACGGGTCGGAGAGTCGCACGACGGGCTACCGGCAGACCCTCGACATGCGCTGCGGCGTCGTCCGTACCGAGGTCACATGGGTGCACAAGGACGGGAAGCGCACCGACCTGACGTACGAGGTGCTCGCCGACCGGGCCGATCCGCACGTCGGCGCGGTGCGGCTGCGCGTGCGACCGCACTGGTCGGGCGAGGTCACCGTCACCGACCGCATCGACGAGCGCGGCGCCCGCCGGATCAGCGGAAGCGGCAGCGGACCGGCCGGCAAGCGCACGGCCGCCGTCGGCTTTCGTACGGACGGCTCCGGGACCGCCGGCACCGTCGCCTCCACCCTCCGCTCCCCCGGCCGCACCCACACCGCCCGCCCCGTGAAGGACTCCCTCGGCACCAACCAGTCCGCCGACTTCCGGGCCGGCGAAGGCGTTGCGTACGACGTAACCAAGTACGTGGGTGTCGACACCGGCCTCACGTCCACGAACCCGCGCGGCGATGCCGTACGCGCCTCCAAGCGTGCCGCGGCCCTCGGCTGGGACGCGCTCACCCGCCGACACAACGCCGCCTGGCGGGAGTTGTGGGCCGCCGACATCGAGACCCCGGGCCGCCCCGAGCTCCAGGCGAGGCTGCGCGCCGCCCAGTACGGGCTGCTCTCCTCGCTGCGTCCCGGCGCCCGCAACAGCATCGGGCCGACCGGCCTGAGCAGCGACAACTACGCGGGGATGGTCTTCTGGGACGCCGAGACGTGGATGTATCCGTCGATGCTGGCGACGCGGCCCGAGTTGGCGAAGCCCGTGCTCGAATATCGGTACCGGACGCGTGGTGCCGCTGCCGACAATGCGGTCAAGACCTCACAGAAGGGGCTCATGTACCCCTGGACCAGCGCGAGTTCGGGTTCGCTGTGGAAGGAGTGCCAGAGCTGGAATCCGCCGCACTGCGTCACCCAGAACCACCTCCAGGGCGACATCGCGCTCGCGGCCTGGCAGTACTACCAGGCGACCGGGGACCGTGCGTGGCTGCGTGAGCGCGGGTGGCCGCTGCTCAAGGGGCTTGCCACGTACTGGAGTTCACGTGCCACGCCGAACAAGGGCGACGGTTCGTACTCCATCAAGGACGTCGCCGGGCCCGACGAGTACAGCAACGGCGTCGACGACGGGGTGTACACGAACGCCGTCGCCGCGACCTCGCTGCGGGACGCCGCCAAGGCCGCCGCGCTGGTCGGTGAGCGGGCTCCGGCCGACTGGAAGCGGATCGCCGACCGGCTCCGCATCCCGTACGACAGCAAGCGCAAGGTCTTTCTCCAGTACGCCGGTTACGACATCGACAAGGGCGCCGACATCAAGCAGGCGGACGCCGTGCTGCTGCTGTACCCGCTGGACTGGAAGCCGATGCCGAAGGGCGCCGCTGCCGCGACCCTCGACTACTACGCGGCCCACACCGACCGCGACGGGCCGGCGATGACGGACTCGGTGCACGCGGTCGCCGCCGCGGGGATCGGCGAGCCTGGCTGCTCGACGTACACCTTCCTGGAGCGGGCCTCGCGGCCGTTCTTCCAGGGCTCGTTCGGTACGTTCTCGGAGTCGCGCGGCGAGAAGGCGGGTGCCGGGGACGCGTTGGCCGGGACGCCCGCGCAGGACTTCCTGACCGGGAAGGGCGGGTTTCTGCAAGTGTTCACGCATGGGCTCACCGGGATGCGGCTCCAGGACGACGACGCCGTGCGGCTCGATCCGATGCTGCCGCCGCAGCTGTCAAGTGGCGTGAATGTCAAGGGGCTTCAGTGGCGGGGGCGGACGTACGACGTCGAGATCGGGGCCAGGACGACCACCGTCCGGCTGACCGGCGGTGCGCCCTTCGCCGTCGACACTCCGGGCGGGCGCGCGACGGTGACCGGCGCCGGGCTCACGATCCCGACCCGCCGCCCCGACCTCACCCCGACCACCGACCTCGCCCGCTGCAAGCCCGCGAAGGCGACGTCGGAGGACCCGGGTCAGTACGCGGGCGCCGCCGTCGACGGCAACCCGGCCACCACCTGGACCCCCGCGAAAGCCGGCGCCTCGCTCACCGTGGACCTCGGCGGCGTACGCCCGGTGGACCGGGTCGAGGTGGCCGGGACGAAGGCGTACCGCCTGGAGACCTCGGTGGACGGTGAGCGGTGGACGCCGTTCGAGGCCGGGGCCGAAGGGCGTTACGTGCGGCTCACCGAGACCGGTGAATCGGCGGAGCCCGTCGGCGAGTTGACGGTGTCCTGAACCCGGGAACGTACGACGAGCTGGGCACCGGCCGTGACGACGATGTTGACGGCGAGCGCGATCAGGCCGGTGTCCACGCTGCCGACATCGACAGAGCCGAACGTGAGCCAGGCGAGCACCGCGACGCCGGTCAGGATGCCGATGAGCGCGGGCACGGCCCCCAGCCTCACCTTCTTCGCCAGGCCCATGACGATCGCCGGCGCGAGCTGGGTCAGGCCGCCGTACGTCAGGAGCAGCAGGTCGGAGAGGAGGCCGGGGCGGGTCAGGCCGAGGACGAGGGCGAGGCCGGCCGCGGCCACCACGCACAGGTGGTTCGTGCGCAGTTGGGTGCGCTCGTTGCGGACGCTCAGCAGGTTGCGCGAGAGCAGGCTGGAGATGCCGACGACGATGGCCGCCGACGGCACCATCGCGGCGGAGGCCGCGGCGACCGCCACGACTCCGACGAGCCAGCCCGGCAGGGTCTGTCCGGCGAGGGTGAGCGCGACCCCGTTCGGCTCGGTGCCCTTCTTCGCGAGCAGGACGCCGGCGAAGCCGACGATGATCGGGATGCCGAGGGCGATCTGGTAGAGCGGCAGCCAGATCGAGTTGGAGCGCAGCACGCGGCCGCTGCGGGCGGCGAGCACCGGCGGCCACAGGTGGGCCATGGTGCCGAGGCCGCCGCCGATGCCGGAGATGATGACGGCGGTGACGAAGAACGTGCCGTCGTAGCCCTCCTGGTCGAGCGTGAGCAGCTGCGCGTGGTGGTCGCGGATCGTGTCGAAGAGGCCGCCGATGCCGCCGTTGACCGACAGGGCGACGCCCGCGACAAGCACCACGAGCCCGATGATCATCAGCGCGTCCTTGAGGTACGCGACCCGCGCGATGCCGCGGATGCCGGACCACAGGACGAAGGCGACGGTCAGGACGGTGGCGAGGACCATGCTGAGGTTGCCGCCGGTGTGGCTGCCGGTGGCGAGCTGCACGATCATGCCGAGCCCGGTGATCTGCAGTTGCAGGTACGGCAGCAGGAACACGGCACCGACGACGGCGACGACCTTGCCGAGCAGCGGGCTGCGGTAGCGGTCGACGAAGAAGTCCGCCTGCGTCAAGTACCCGCCCCACTGGCCGAGTTGGCGCATGCGGGGTGCGGTGAAGTACTGCAGGATGAAGTTGATGGCGAGGTAGCAGACCGCGAAGGAGGCGGCGACGCCGCCGCCGAAGGCGATCCCCGCGAGCCCCAGGAAGCTGAAGGTCGTGAAGGCCTCTCCCGCCTGGAGGAACCAGGTGGTGAAGGTGGAGAAGCCGCGCTTGGCGACCGTCCACTCGCCCAGCTCCTTGCTGGGCGGGCGGCGGCCGGAGACGCCGACCACGGCGATGGCGACGATGCCGAGGACCGTGATGACCATGGTGCTGTTCATGCCGCCACCCCCTCGTCCTCGACCTTGGCCTCGGTCTCGTCGTCGTAGCCGGCGCCCGCTCGCGTACCGCGGTCGACGAGGGCGAGCGCCACCGTCGTCCCCACGGTCCACATCAGGCACCAGGCCAGGACGGACGGGATGCCGAACCAGAGGTACGGCCCGTTCACGAACGGGAGGAACGGTGTACTGAGGAAGGCCAGGACGGGCACGGCGGCCCAGAGCGCGTGCGGAGATCTCATCGGGGCTCCAGCTGAGGGGAGTTGAACGCGAAGACTCGCTGAATCGCTACGAAAGGTGGGGCGCGCGGCGTCCGTGCCCGGTGGCGGCCTCGTAGGCGGCGCCGATCTCGAGGACGGCGCGTTCGGCGCGCGGCGGGCCCACGATCTGCAGGCCGACAGGCAGTCCCGTGTCCGTGAAGCCGGCCGGGACGGAGAGGGCGGGTGCGCCCAGGACGGTGAGCAGATACGCGGAGCGCATCCAGTCGAGGTAGCTGTGCTGCGGCTGACCGTCGATGACGGTCGGGTACTCCAGATCGATGTCGAACGGCAGGACCTGGCTGACCGGGGCGATCAGCACGTCGTAGCGCTCGAAGAACCCGACGGCCGCGAGGTGGATGCGGGAGTGCTCGGTGCGGGCGCGGGCCAGGTCGGCCGAGGTGAGCCGGAGGCCCTCCTCGATGTTCCAGATCAGGCTGGGCTTGAGCTGCTCGCGAGAGGTCTCCAGGAGTGGGCCGAGCCCGGTGCGGAAGGCCTGCGCCCGCAGCGTGAGGAAGACGTCGTCGGCGCCGTCCAGGTCGGGGCAGTCCTCGACGACATGCGCGCCCGCCGCCTCGAACACCTTGACCTGCTGGGCCACGACCTCGCGGACCTCGGGGTCGACCGGGACGCGGCCGCCGAGGTCCGGGGAGTACGCCACCCGCAGCCCCTTCAGGTCGCGCTCCAGCGGGGCCCGGAACACGGAACCGGGGGCTTCGAGGGACTGCGGGCAGCGCGGGTCCGGGCCCGCCATGGCCGACAGGAGCAGCGCGACGTCGGCGACGGTGCGGCCCATCGGACCGGCGACGCCGAGCGTCTCCCACAGGTCGTTCGTGGGCAGTGAGGGCACCCGGCCCGGCGTGGTGCGCAGGCCGACGACGTTGCAGAACGAGGCGGGGTTGCGCAGTGAGCCGCCCATGTCGCTGCCGTCGGCGATCGGGGTGAGCCGGGCGGCGAGCGCGGCGGCGGCGCCGCCACTGCTGCCACCGGCCGAGCGCGCCGGGTCGTACGGGTTCCGGGTCGCGCCGAAGACGGGGTTGAAGGTGTGCGAACCGGCCGCGAACTCGGGGACGTTGGTCTTGCCGATACGGATCGCGCCGGCCCGCTGGACGCGCTCGACGAGGAGTTCGTCCTCGTCGGGCACGTGGTCGGCGAAGAGCGGCGAGCCGTGCGTGGTGCGCATGCCGCGGGTGAGGTGGGTGTCCTTGAAGGCGATGGGCAGCCCGTGCAGCGGCCCCAACTCGGCCCCCGACGCTGCCAGTTCGTCCGCCTCCCCCGCCTTGGCGAGCGCGCCTTCGGCGTCGAGCGTGACGATGGCGTTGAGCGCGGGGTTCACGCGCTCGATGCGGTCGAGGTGGGCGGAGACGACCTCGCGCGCCGAAAGTTCGCGGCGGCGGACCAGTCCGGCGAGCTCGACGGCGTCGAGCCCGCAGAGGGCGTCGGAATCAGAGGTGGGGCGTACGGGCATGACCGTCCTCGGGCAGGAGGCGACTGTGTGCGCCCTCACACTGCGGCGGCCTGACCTTTTAAGTCAATGGTTCGGAGCTGATGAACTTTTCAGTCGCCGAAAACACTCAACTGGCGTTTACGGACACTCCGCTGCGTTTCCACGCCTCGACCACGAGGTGGGACTGCACGGACTCGGCCCTGCGCACCCACGCCGCTTCCGTCAGGAAGGCGTGCAGCGCCTGCTTCGACGGCTGGGTCACGTCGACGAGCAACTGGTGCTCCCCCATGACCACGGCCGCGTACCGCACCAGCGGCGACTCGACGAGCAGCCGCCCCACCTCTTCGACCTCGCCGGGCCGCGTCCTGATCCACAGCAGCGCCTGCACGGGCAGGCCGAGCAGTGCGGGCTCCACGACCGCGCGGATGCTGACAAGCCCGGCGCGGCTCAGCGCGTCGACGCGGCGTCTGGCCGTGGCGACCGAGACCCCGGCGACGGCGGCGAGTTCGTCGTTCGTGCACCGCCCGTCCGCGGCGAGGGCCCGCAGGATGGCCTCCTCGTCGGGCGCCAGCTCGACGTCGTCGAGGCCCACCCGGTCGTCCCGCCGCTCGACGCCCCCGAGCGCCTCGGCCTCCGCGGCGTCGAGGATGCCGGGCGACCACTCGTGCACGGTGCGGAAATAGCGAAGGACGGGCGAGACCTGCTGCTGCACGAGCCCCGGAAGAGCGGGCACCTCGTCCAGCATCAGACGGCCCAACTGCTCGGGCGCACACTGGAGTTCGGCCACCGCGTCGGCGACGCCCGCGAGCACGTACGAGAAGATGGCGTCCGGCCGCCGGGCCGCGGCGACGGCGGCGTCCCGCACCGAGCCGGGCTTGCAGTTCATCCGCAGGATCACGGTCTCCCCGCGCACCACGAGCCCGCGCACCGCGACGTCCCCGCTCTCCACGAGCCGGTGCCCGCGCCGCGCCACCTTCCGCTCCGGCTCCCCCAACACATCGGCGATCCGCCGCCAGGAAGCCCGACCGTCGATCTGCAGGGCGGCGACGATGCGGCGGTCGAGGTCATCGAGCGGGGTCAGAGGCGTGGTGGTCACGGAACGACCCTAGAGCCTGTCGGTCGAGCCACCGCGACCCACATCTGAAAAACAGATCACTCACCCCGGAAACATCTGTTGGACAGGGTTGAGGGGGCGGCGAAGGATGTTCCCTGCGGTGCCGCGGGACCAGGGATGGACCAACTACCGCTTGAGTGGAGGCTTGAATGCCCAACGAGGCTGCAATGCCCAGTGAAGAGACCGAAGTCGTCGTCGTCGGCGCGGGCCAGGCCGGCGTCGCGATGAGCGAGCACCTGGGGAACCTGGGCATCCGGCACATCGTCCTCGAACGGGACCGGATCGCCGAGCGGTGGCGCACCCAGCGCTGGGACTCGCTCGTCGCGAACGGGCCCGCCTGGCACGACCGGTTCCCGAACCTGGAGTTCCCCGACGTCGGCCCCGACGCCTTCGCGACGAAGGAGCAGGTCGCGGAGTACTTCGAGCGGTACGCCGAGAAGATCGACGCCCCGGTGCGCTGCGGCGTCGAGGTGACCAAGGTGCGCAAGCGCGAGGGCGGCACCGGCTTCCGCGTCGAGACGTCCGAGGGGACCATCGACGCCGGGTTCGTGGTCGCCGCGACCGGGCCCTTCCAGCGGCCCGTGATCCCGCCCATCGTGCCGGAGGGCGCGGTGAGCACGCAGATCCACTCCAGCGGGTACCGCAACCCGGAGCAACTGCCCGAGGGAGCCGTGCTCGTGGTCGGGGCGGGTTCGTCGGGTGTGCAGATCGCCGACGAGCTGCGCCGCTCGGGCCGCCAGGTCTTCCTCTCCGTGGGGCCGCACGACCGTCCGCCGCGGCAGTACCGCGGGCGGGACTTCTGCTGGTGGCTCGGGGTGCTCGGGCTGTGGGACCTGACGACGCCGCCGCAGGGCGCGGCCCATGTGACCATCGCGGTCAGCGGGGCGCGCGGCGGCCACTCCGTGGACTTCCGCGAACTCGCGGGCACCGGCATCGAACTCCTCGGCATGACCTCCGCGTACGAGGACGGGGTGCTGAGCTTCGCGCCCGACCTCGCCGAGAACATCGCGCTCGGGGATGAGAAGTACCTGGAGCTGCTCCGCGCCGCCGACGCGTACATCGAGCGCAACGGGCTCGACCTCCCCGAGGAGCCCGTGGCGCACGTCCTCGGCGCCGACCCGGAGTGCATGACCGACCCCCGGCTCGCGCTCGACCTCGCCGGGGCCGGCGTCACCTCGATCGTCTGGGCCACGGGCTTCGCCGCCGACTACAGCTGGCTCGACGTCGACGCGTACGACGAGAACGGCCGGCCAGACCAGGCCCGCGGGGTCTCCACGGAGCCCGGCGTCTACTTCCTGGGCCTGCCGTGGCTGTCCCGGCGCGGGTCGAGCTTCATCTGGGGTGTCTGGCACGACGCCAAGTACGTCGCCGACCACATCACGACCCGGCGCGGATACCTCGCGTACGGCACCGAGTAAGGAGAAGACCATGGCCAACGCCCCGATCGTGGCCGGCGGGCACACCCGGATCCGGCCGTTCAACACCCGCGACACCTACCCCGAGCAGAACCTCGACAACGACCTCTGCCAGGCCGTCGTCGCCGGCGACACGGTGTACGTCCGCGGCCAGATCGGCCAGGACCTCGACACCAGCGAGAACGTCGGCGTCGGCGACGCGGAGGCGCAGGCCGAGAAGGCCATGGCCAACATCAACATGCTGCTCGAGGAGTCGGGCAGCCGGATGGAACACCTGGTCAAGCTCACGATCTACCTGATCGACCCGCGCTACCGGGAGGCCGTGTACCGCACGGTCGGCCGCTGGACGAAGGGCGTCCACCCCATCTCCACCGGCATCGTGGTCTCCGCGCTCGCCCGCCCGGAGTGGCTGTGCGAGATCGACGCGGTGGCCGTGATCCCGCAGTCGTCGACGTCGAAGGAGGCGCGGGCATGACGTTCTCCCTCGTAGTACGCGACGGTGAGCGGTTCGGCATCGCGGGTAGCTCGTCGAGCCCCGCGGTCGCCGCCCGCATCGCCCATCTGCGGCCCGGCGTCGGCGCGGCGAGCTCGCAGAACATCACCGACCCGACGCTCGGCACGAGCCTGCTCGACGGAATCGCCGAGCACGGCGACGCGGAGCGCGCGCTGGCGGGGGTAACCGGCGATCCGCGGCACGAAAAGACCATCGCCTACCGGCAGTTGACCGCCCTGGGCCGCTCCGGCCCCGGCTTCGCGTACAGCGGCCCGCACACCCTCGGCACGTACGCGTCCGCCACCGCGGATGGCGTCGTCGCGGCCGGAAACATGCTCTCCGGGAAGCACATCCCCGGCGTGCTCGTGGAGGCGTTCCAGGAGGCCACGGGCGAGCTGGAGGAGCGGCTGATCGCGGCCATGAAGGCCGCCGTCGCGGCGGGCGGCGAGGAGGGGCCCGTGCACTCGGCGGGCCTCGCGGTCGTCGCCGACGTCGGCTGGCGGGTCACCGACCTGCGGATCGACTGGGCGGACGAGCCGATCGACCGGCTCGGCGAGCTCCTCGACGTATGGCTGCCGCAGCGCGACGACTACGTGACGCGCGGCCTCGACCCCGCGAGCTCGCCCGCGTACGGCGTTCCCGGGGACGAACGATGAGTGCCCTCAAGGACGCCGCCCGCAAGGAGGTCGACCGGCACGCCGTGCAACTGATCGCGCTGTCCGAGCAGTTGCACGCCGACCCGGAGACCGCGTGGGAGGAGCACCGGGCGGCCGCCGCCGTGCCGCAGCTGCTCGACCGGGCCGGGTTCGACGTCACGGCCTCCTACCTGGGCCTCGACACCGCGTTCCACGCGTCCTTCGGCAGCGGCCCCACCCGGATCGCGCTGTGCGCCGAGTACGACGCGCTGCCCGGCCTCGGGCACGCGTGCGGGCACAACCTCATCGCGGCCTCTTCCATCGGCGCCGCCCTCGGGCTCGCCGCCGTCGCCGACGACCTCGGGCTCACCGTGGAGGTCTACGGCACCCCCGCCGAGGAGGGCGGCGGCGGCAAGATCGAGCTGCTCGACCGGGGCGCCTTCGCCGGGGTCGACCTCGCGATGATGGCGCACCCGGCGCCCGTCGACGTCGCCGAGGCGCAGCCGTTCGCGGTCAGCCACTCCAAGGTCTCGTACACGGGCAAGTCGGCGCACGCCGCCGCCTACCCGGAGGCCGGGATCAACGCGGCCGACGCCTTCACCGTCGCGCAGGTCGCCATCGGCCTGCTGCGCCAGCAACTCCCGGCCTCCGCACGGGTGCACGGCGTCGTGACGCACGCCGGGGACGCCCCGAACGCCATCCCTGAACGCACCTCGGGCCGCTGGTACGTGCGCGCCGAAACCCTCGCCGAACTCGCCGAGTTGGAGCCGCGCGTCATGCGTGCCTTCGAGGCGGGCGCCCTCGCTACCGGCTGCGACCTGGTGATCGAACCCGAGAGCAAGCCGTACGCCGAGTTCCGCGCCGACGAGACCGCGCTCGCGCACTACCGCGCCAACGCCCTGGACCTCGGGCGGGAGTTCGCGCCGCCCGGACAGGCCGCGCGCATGAACCGCGCCTCCACCGACATGGGCAACGTGTCGCAGGTGGTGCCCGCCATCCACCCCTACATCGGCATCGGCTCCCTGCCCGCCACCAACCACCAGCACGAGTTCGCCGCGTACTGCGTGGGCCCGACCGCCGAGCGGGCACTGCTCGACGCGGCGGTGGCGCTCGCGTGGACGGGCGTGGACCGGGCCGGCCCTTCCGAGGAGGCGAAGACATGACCGTGACCGAGCAGCCCGAGACCGACGCGCCCGCCGACGCCGCGACCCTGCGCAGGAGCGTCGCGGCCGGGGCCGTCGGCGTCTTCGTGCACTGGTTCGACTGGGCGGCGTACGCCTATCTCGCCGGCACCGTCGCGAAGGTCTTCTTCCCCGCCGGGGACAGCACGACCGGGCTGCTCGCCGTGTTCGGCGTCTTCGCCGTGTCGTTCGGTGTCCGGCCGATCGGAGCCCTCGTCTTCGGGCCGCTCGGCGACCGGATCGGCCGTAAGCGCACGCTGTCCCTGGTCATCTTCATGATGTCCGGCGCGACCCTGGCGATCGGGCTGCTCCCCGGCTACGACTCGATCGGCATCGCGGCGCCGGTCCTCCTGGTGATCCTCCGGCTGTTCCAGGGGTTCGCGGCCGGCGGCGAGTTCGGCAGCGCGGCCAGCTTCCTGGCCGAGAGCGCGCCGCGCCGCCGCCGCGGTTTCGGTGTGAGCTGGCTGGAGGTCGGCTCGCTGCTCGGCTTCCTGGCCGGCTCGTTCGTCTTCCTGCTCCTGTCCACGGGGCTCGACGACGCCCAACTCACCTCCTGGGGCTGGCGGGTCCCGTTCCTCATCGCGGCGCCGCTCGGCATCATCGGCGTGATCATCCGCAACAAGATCGAGGACACCCCCGAGTACCGGGCGCTCGAAGAGAACGACACGGTCCCGCGCAGCCCGGCCCGCGAACTGTGGCGCACCCACAAGCGCCAGCTGCTCCAGGCGGCCGGTCTGATGACGGCCATGCACGTCCCGTTCTACGCGGTGCTCACCTACCTGGTGACGTACGAGACCGACCACCTCGGTCACTCGGCCGACAGCGCGGCCCTGCTGTCCACCGTGATCTCCCTGCTCGGCCTCGTACTCGTGCCGCTGTTCGGCGCGCTGTCCGACCGGGTGGGGCGCAAGCCGGTGTTCATCGGGGCGACGGCGGCCCTCCTGGTCGTCTCCACTCCGGCGTTCTGGCTGATGCGGACCGGGATGACCGGAACGTGGATCGCGGGTCTCGCGCTCGGCGCGATCCTGGCCGCGATCCTCGGTACGTACGCGGTGTGGTCGGCGGAGGTCTTCCCCACGCGCACCCGGCAGAGCGGGCTCTCCATCTCGTACAACGTGACGGCGGCACTGTTCGCGGGCACCGTCCCGTACCTGATGACGCTGCTCATCTCGGCGACCGGCAGCACGCTCGTCCCGGGGCCCTACCTGATGGTGTTCGCCGTGGGCGGCCTGGTCGCGGCGCTGTCCCTGAAGGAGACGGCGGGCTCGGCGCTGCTGCACCCCGAGGACGTCTCGGCGGAGAAGCAGGTGCCGTCGGCTTAGGCTCGCTCGCATGATGGCACCGCTCGGCTTCACGCTCGTTCAGCTGCGCTACTTCCTGGTCGCCGCCGAGCGCGGCTCGATGACGGAGGCGTCGGCGGAGCTGCACATCGCGCAGTCCGCCGTGTCCGCCGCCATCCACAACCTGGAGCGCGACCTCCAGGTGCAGCTGTTCATCCGCCGCAGGGGCCGGGGCCTGACCCTGACCCCCGCGGGGGAACGGCTGCGGGCACAGGGCCGGGACCTCCTCGCCCGCGCGCGAGAGGTCGAGCGGGAGGCGCGGGGCGACGGCGCGGAACTGTCCGGGCCCGTGACGGTCGGCTGCTTCGTGACGCTGGCGCCGTACTATCTGCCGCGCCTGTTCAGCGAGTGCACGCGCCGCCACCCGGGCATCGAGATCGACGTGGTGGAGGCGGAGGCGGACGACCTCGTCGGGGCCCTGACGACCGGCCGCATCGACTTCGCCCTCACGTACGACCTGGGTCTGTCCACCGAGCCGGAGCTGCGCAGCGAGACGATCGCCCGCGCCCCCGCCTACGTCATCGTCGCGGCCGGCCACCCACTGGCCGGCCGGGGCAGCGTGTCCCTCGCCGACCTGTCCACGGAGCCGCTCGTCCTCCTCGACCTCCCGCACAGCCGCGACTACTTCCGCTCCCTCGTCGCCGCCACCGGCACCGCCCCCGACGTCCGCTACCGCACCCGCAGCTACGAGACCGTGCGCTCCATGGTGGCCCGCGGCCTCGGCTACTCCGTGCTCAACCAGCGCCCCGCGACGGGTGTGACCTATGGCGGCGGCGAGATCGCGGAGCTCGAACTCCGGGACGCCGGGCGCCCGTTGGAGGTCAGGATCGCCACGCTGGGCGGCATGACGCAGAGCGCGCGGGCCCGCGCGGTGATGGACGTACTGCGGGAGAGCGCCGCCGATGGTGTTACAGATTCGGGCAACCTGTAACCGCCCGCGCCTGCACCCGGATCAGCCGCTGGGCCTCCGCCCGCGTCAGCGCGGCGTTGCGGCTCACGATGTGCAGGCCGAAGCCGTCCTCCAGCGCCACCAGGTTCCTCGCCAGGTCGCCCACGGCCGCCGTCAGCGTGAACTCCCCCGTCGCGGAGCCCACTTCGAGCGCCGTGGTGTAGAGCCCCACCTCGCTGGCGAACAGTGACGCCATCAACTCGGCGTGCCCGGCACTGCGATCGGCCCGACCGTGCAGCTCGAACAGCAGCCCGTGCGTGGCGTCGTCGGGGGCGGCCGGAAGGCCGGAGGCGATCAACGCGCGCAGCCGCGCCACCGGGTCGGCCACCTCGTCGGTGACCGCGTGCCGCGCCGCCAGGAAGCGCTCGACCGCACCCCGGTGCACCTCCAGGACCAGCTCGTCCAGCTCCGGGTAGTAGTAGAGGACCGAGCCCGCGGACATGCCGGCCTCCGCCGCGATGTCCTTGATGCGCAGGCCTTCGAGGCCCCGCTCCGTGATGGCCCGCCCCGCCGCGTCCACGAGGGCCGAGCGCCGGGCGGTCTGGTTCTTCGGTCTCCCCGGTTTTCCCATGCGGTTAATTCTCTGTTACGTGGTTCAGATAAATCAAGCTGATCCGGAAGAACCCATTGACGGGTCCCGCGCCAATTGTTTGACTCTCGCCTCAAAGAACTCACGGAGGCGACATGGACGGTCAGCCAGCGCGCACGCCCGGCGACACCACGGCCCCCGCGCCCGAACGCATCGAACGCCGCACCATCGACGTGGTCCCGGCCGACGAACGCCACGGCCGCACCCGGGACCTGTTCACCATCTGGTTCAGCGCGAACCTCGGCCCGCTCACGGTGGTCACCGGCGCCCTCGCACCCACCGCCTTCGGCCTCTCCTTCTACTGGAGCCTGGCCGCCCTGCTCGTCGGCCACCTCGGCGGCGGCTTCCTGATGGCACTGCACTCGGCGCAGGGCCCGCAGCTCGGGGTGCCCCAAATGATCCAGAGCCGCGGCCAGTTCGGCAGCGTAGGCGCCCTCGCGGTGGTGCTCGTCGTGATCGTCATGTACCAGGGCTTCTTCGCGTCGAACCTGGTCGTGGGCGCGCAGTCGCTTGGCCAGGTCACCCCGGTCGGCGAGCGCACCGGCGTGCTGCTGTGCGCGGCGATCAGCCTCGTGGTCGCGGTCGTCGGCTACCGCCTGATGCACCGGATCGGCGCGTGGACGACCTGGGCGTTCGGCGCGATCCAGATCATCGGCGCGGTCTACCTGTTCACCGGCGGCCTGCCCTCGGACTTCCTGACCACCGGCGGATTCAGCCTCGCCGGCTTCCTCGGGATGGTGTCCGTCGGCGCGCTCTGGCAGATCGCCTACGCGCCCTACGTCTCCGACTACTCCCGCTACATGCCCGCCCACCGGTCAGGCGTCCGCTCGACGCTGTGGTGCACGTACGCGGGCTGTGTCCTCGGCAGCGTCATCCCCATGGTCGTCGGCGCGGCGATCGGCATCGCGGGGAACGGCGACCCGATCGCGGCGCTCAACCACCTCCTGGGCTCCGTGCTCGGCCAACTCACGCTCTGGAGCTTCGCGTTGGTCACGATGCTGACCAACTCCATGAACCTGTACGGGGCCGTGCTCTGCGCCGTCACCGCCGTGCAGACCTTCGCCCACCGCTGGCTGCCCCGCGCCACGGGCCGTGCGGTCATCGGCGCGGTCCTGACGGCCCTCTCGGTCGTCCTCGCCCTGGCCCTCGCCGACAGCTTCATGAACAACTACCTCAACCTGATCTACGTACTCCAGTACGTCCTGATCCCCTGGACGGCGATCAACCTCGTCGACTTCTACCTGATTCGGCACGGCGACTACGACGTGCCGTCCTTCTTCGCCCGCGACGGCGGCGTCTACGGCCGGTGGAACGTCACGGCGCTCGCCGTCTACGCGATCGGCATCCTCGCCGAGATCCCGTTCATGGCGCAGTCCCTCTACACCGGGCCGCTGGCGCACGCCCTCGGCGACACCGACCTCGGCTGGATCGCCGGCCTGGTCGTCACCGTCCCCCTCTACTGGATCCTCGCGGCCCGTGGCGCGCGCCGCCGCCCCTCCACCCCCGCACCCGACCCCGCACCGACCAGCACAGGAGTGCCCGCAGCATGACGTACACGCACCAGGACTGGGCGAGCCTCGCCGGTCAACTCACCTTCCGCACCCGTGCGTTCATCGACGGCGACTGGCGCGACGCGGCCTCCGGCGCCACCTTCGCGACCGTCGACCCGGCCACCGGACGCACCACCGCTGAGGTCGCCTCCTGCGACACCGCGGACGTCGACGCCGCCGTGCGCGCCGCGCGCCGCAGCTTCGAGGCCGGCGACTGGTCACGCGCGGACGCCGCGACCCGCAAGCACGTCCTGCTCCGGCTCGCCGAACTCATCACGGAACACGGCCGTGAGCTGGCCCTCCTCGACACCCTCGACATGGGCAAGCCGATCGCCGAGACCTTCGGCACCGACGTCCCCGGCGCGGCCGGCGTCTTCGCCTGGTACGCGGAGGCCGCCGACAAGCTGTACGACGAGGTGGCCCCGGCGCCGCCCGGCAACCTGGCCCTCGTACGACGCGTACCGCTCGGTGTCGTCGGCGCGGTCGTGCCGTGGAACTTCCCGCTGGACATGGCGAGTTGGAAGCTGGCGCCCGCACTCGCGGCCGGCAACAGCGTCGTACTGAAGCCCGCCGAGCAGTCCCCGCTGTCCGCCCTCCTGCTGGCCGAACTCGCCATGGAGGCCGGGCTCCCGGCAGGTGTCCTGAGCGTCGTTCCCGGCCTCGGCGAGCGCGCGGGCCAGGCACTCGGCCGGCACGACGACGTGGACACCCTCGCCTTCACCGGCTCCACGGCGACCGCCCGCCGCTTCCTGGCCTACGCCGCCGAGTCCAACCTCAAGCAGGTGTGGCCGGAGGCGGGCGGCAAGAGCCCGAACATCGTGTTCGCCGACGCCGACCTGGACGCGGCGGCCGAGCAGGCCGCTTCGGGGTTCGCCTACAACTCCGGGCAGGTCTGCTCGGCCAACACCCGGCTGCTCGTGGAGCGTTCGGTGGCGGAGGAGTTCACGGCGCGCGTCGCCGCCTGTGCCGCCGCGTTCGCCCCCGGTGACCCGCTCGACCCCGCCACGACGCTCGGCCCGCTCGTCGACGAGGCCCAGGCCGTCCGCGTGACCAAGGCGGTCGCCGAGTCCGGCGGCACGGTTGTCTGCGGCGGCACCCGGCCCGACCGGGCCGGCGCCTACGTCCACCCGACAATCGTCACCGGCCTCGCCCCGGACGCCCCGCTGGCCCGCGAGGAGGTCTTCGGCCCGGTCCTCACCGTGCACTCCTTCGACACGGAGGCGGAGGCGGTCCGCCTCGCCAACGACTCCCCGTACGGACTCGCGGCCTCCGTCTGGACCCGCGACCTGACCCGCGCCCACCGCACGGCGGACGCCCTCCAGGCGGGCACGGTCTCGGTGAACACGGTCGACGCGCTGTCACCGATGACCCCCTTCGGCGGCTTCAAGCAGTCCGGCTACGGCCGCGACCTGTCGCTGCACGCCTTCGACAAATACACGGGCCTCAAGACGACATGGGTGGCATACGGATGAGTACGCAGGACACGAAGCGGATCCTGGCCGAACTCGACCGCCGCCGAGACGACTCGGTGGCCCTCACGTCGGAGCTCGTCGCCTTCGACACCACTGTGCGCGGCTCCGCCGACGAGCGGCACCGCGCCGAGCACGACCTCCAGGACCACCTCGCGGACCGGCTCCGGGCGGCGGGCGCCACGGTCGACGTGGTCACCCCCAAGCCCTCCGACCTGCCGCGCTCCCCGCAGACGCCGGACGGCCTCGGCTTCGACGGGCGCCCGCAGCTGGTCGCCCGCTTCCCCGGCACCGGCGGCGGCCGCTCGCTGCTGTTCAACGGCCACATCGACGTCGTCTCGGCGGAGCCCCGCGGGGAGTGGACCAGCGACCCGTTCCGCGCCGAGGTCCGTGAAGGGCGGCTGTACGGGCGCGGCACCTGCGACATGAAGGGCGGCATCGCCGCCATGGTGATCGCCGCCGAGACCCTCGCCGCACTCGGCGTCCGGCTCCCCGGCGACCTGCTGATCAACACCGTCACCGACGAGGAGTGGAACGGCGCCGGGACCCTCGCCTCGCTCGCGTACGGGGTGAAGGCCGACGCGGCGATCGTCCCCGAGCCCACCGACCTGGACGTGGTGACCGCCCAACGCGGCATCCTGGGCGGCACGTTGACCGTCGACGGGCGGCCGGGGCACGCCGAGTACCCGCCCGGCGACTGGCGGACCGGCGGCGCGGTCAACGCGATCGAGAAGACGCTCCCCGCCCTGACCGCGCTCCAGGCGCTGCGCGAGCGCTGGGCCGTCGACCCGGCCCACGTCCACCCGCTCCTTCCGCCGCCCTCGATCGTGCCGACCACCATCAAGGGCGGCGAGTGGTGGGTGACGTATCCCGCCTCGTGCGAGGTCTGCCTGGACGTCACGTACCTTCCGGCGCAGGCCGACGCCGGAGGCTGGGCGAGCGGGGTGCGGGCCGAGATCGAGGCTGCCGTACGGGAGGCCTGCGCCGCCGACGGCTGGCTGGCCGCGCACCCGCCCCGTATCTCCTGGGACACCGAACTGCCCCCGGCCGAGGTCGCCCGAACCACCGCGGTGGTGAAGGCACTTGAGGCCGCGTCGGGCTCCCTCGGCCGGGGGCCCCGCATCCTCGGCGAACCGTCCTGGACCGACGCCGCCACCCTCACCCGCCTCGCCGACACCCCCGCCGTCTGCCTGGGCCCGACCGCGACCCGGCCCGACGGCTCCCCGACCCTCCACACCATCGACGAGTACATCGAGGTCGACGACCTCCTCGACACGGCGAAGGCCCTGGCCCTCGCCGCCCTCGACCTCACGTCACCCGCAGCCTGAACTCCGTACGCACGAAGGGATCCCCTCCATGAACCCGCAGCAGCACCAGGAACTCCTGGCGGCCGACCGCGCCCACATCATCCACCCCTATCTCCCCGGCTCCGCCGAGGAGCGGGTGATCATGGAGTCCGGCTCCGGCTGCCGGCTCACCGACACCGAGGGCCGCAGCTACCTCGACGCCACCGGCGGCCTGTGGCTGGCGCAGGTCGGGCACGGCCGCGAGGACCTGGCGGACGTCGCCCACGAGCAGATGAAGAAGCTGGAGTACTTCACGAGCTTCTGGGAGTTCTCCAACGACCGGGCGATCCAACTCGCCACCCGGCTCGCCGGGTTGGCGCCGGACCCGCTGAACCACGTCTACTTCACGTCCGGCGGATCGGAGGGCAACGAGGCGGCCATCAAGATGGCCCGCTACTACCACCACCGCCGCGGCGACACGAACCGCACCTGGATCCTGGCGCGCGACAAGGCGTACCACGGCATCGGCTACGGCGGCGGCTCGGCCACCGGTTTCCCGCTCTACCACGAGGGCTTCGCCCCGATGATGCCGCACGTCTCGCACCTCACGCCGCCGTGGCCGTACCGCACGGACCTGTACAACGGCGAGGCTGTGTCTCCACAAGAGGTGACCGACTTCCTGATCCGCGAACTCGAAGCACGCATCGCGGAGATCGGCGCGGACAACATCGCCGCGATGATCGGCGAGCCCATCATGGGCGTCGGCGGCATGCTGGTCCCGCCGGCCGACTACTGGCCGCGCGTCCGCGAGGTGCTCGACCAGCACGGCATCCTGCTCATCTTCGACGAGGTCGTCACCGCGTACGGCCGCGTGGGCGAGTGGTTCGCCGCCCAGTACTTCGACGTCACCCCGGACATCATCGTCACCGCCAAGGGCATCACCTCCGGCTACGTACCGCTGGGCGCGCTGATGGTCGCCGACCGGGTCGCGGAAGTCCTCCTGCGGGACCACGGCTTCCCCATGGGCTACACGTACAACGGCCACCCGGTCGCGACCGCCGTCGCCCTCGCCAACCTCGACATCATCGAGAACGAGGGACTGCTGGCGCGCGCGAAGACGATCGGCGCGACACTCCACTCCGAACTCGCCGCCCAGCTGGGCGACTTGCCGATCGTCGGCGAGATCCGCTCGGTGGGCATGATGCTCGCGGTGGAACTGGTCGCGGACCGCACGACGCGCGCCCCGCTCCCCCTCGACCCCGACCGGATGCCGCACGACGTGATCCGCCGCGAGACCGGAGTCATCGTCCGCGACTCCGCACACAGCCTGGTCCTGTCCCCGCCCCTGATCATGACGGAGACGGAAACCAAGGAGGTTGCCTCGGCGCTGCGCGGCGTACTGGAGCGCACGGACGCCTCCGGCGGGATCCGGTAGGCATGACAGAACGGGGCCCGGCAGTACGCCGCCGGGCCCCGGCCCACATGGCCGGCCCGCACACCGCTCGCAGTCCCCGACTCCCGCCCTAGGAACTGCCCGTGTCGACGAACGTCCCCTCCGCAGAGCCACAGACACCACAGACACCGCCCACCGACGCCGCCTCCGACTCGAACCTGCGGCGCAGCCTGAAACGCTTCGACATCACGGCGATGGCCGTCGCCGCCGTGATCTCCTTCGACACCATCGGCCAGATCGCCACCGGCGGCGGCGAGGCCGCCACGTGGACGGCCGCCATCGCCGTCTTCTTCCTCATCCCGTACGCCCTGATCTTCGCCGAGACCGGCGCCGCGTTCCCGCAGGAGGGCGGCCCGTACGTCTGGGTGAAACTGGCCCTCGGCCGCCCGGCCGCGGCGCTCACGACGCTCTTCTACTGGGTCACCAACCCGATCTGGCTGGGCGGTTCGCTGGTCTTCCTCGCCGCCGAGACCTGGGACGGCTTCGTCTTCCACCTGGGTTCGGGAACGTATCCCGACTACACGTTCAAGCTGCTCTTCGTGTGGATCGCGATCCTCACGGCGATCGTCTCGCTCAGCCGCGGCAAGTGGATCACGACGGCGGGCGCGGCGGTGAAGGTCCTCTCGCTGGCCCTCTTCACGGTCACCGCGATCCTGTACGGGGCGGAGCACGGCTTCAAGGGCCTGTCCTCCGCCCACTTCACCCCCACGACCGCCGGCTTCCTCGCCCTCGTCCCCATCCTGCTCTTCGCCTACGTGGGGTTCGAGGCGCCGAACGCGGCGGGCGAGGAGATGCACGACCCGCAGCGCGACGTCCCCGCGGCGCTCGGCCGCTCGGCGACGATCGCGGCGGCCTGCTACCTGCTCCCGGTCCTGGCCCTCCTGGCCGTGGTCCCCGCCTCCAAGGTCACCGGCATCGGCGGTTTCATGGAGGGCGTCCGCCTGGTCTTCGGCGTCTACGGCCCGGCGGCGGGCCCGCTCCTCACCCTCACGGCGGTGATGTTCGTCTTCGCCCTCCTCACGCAGGGCAGCGCGTGGATGATCGTCAGCGACCGCATGCAGGCGATGGCCGCGGCCGACGGCGGCTTCTTCAGCCGCGCGCTGGGCGCCTTCCACCCGAAGCTCGGCACCCCTGTCCGCACGAACCTGCTCTCCGGCGCGGTGGCCACGGTGTTCATGCTCGCGGCGATGCAACTGGTGAAGGGCGACACGGGCGCGATCTTCAGCGTCGTCCTGACGGTGGCGGTGACAACCCTTCTGCTCTCCTACCTCCTGGTCGTCCCCGCCCTGGTGGTCCTGCGCCTGCGCCGCCCCGAGGTCCCCCGCCCCTACCAAGTCCCGTTCGGCAACCGGGGCTTCATGGTCTGCGCGGCCCTCGTCTACGCCTGGATCCTGGTCGGCTCCTGGGCGGCCCTCTTCCCCGGCGTCCTGGAGTCGGTCTTCGGCATCGACTACGACTTCATGGCCGTCTGGGGCGTCTCCCGCACCACTTTCGAAACCTTCACCCTGGGCACGATCGTGGTGCTGCTGCTCGTGGGCTCGGCGGGCCTGCTGTCGGCCCGCCGCTCGGCACGCGACGGGGCGGCCCGGTGACGGACGTACGGAACGCCGGGCGGCGTCATGCGGGGTGCAGGCGCACGTGCCAGTGCTCGAGGCCCGTGGGAGGGTCCGGGTCCGCGTCGTCCTCGTCCTCCGCGGTGAGCCACGCCGCGAAGGCCTCGCGGGCGGCGGCGCGGCCACGGCAGCGGGCCTCGAGGGTGTAGGTGCCGGCCGGGACGGGCAGTACGCAGTCCGTGCCGAGCGCGGACACACCGGAGACCAGGGCGAGTTCGGGGCCGGCCACCTCGATCTCGTAGGAGACCTGCAGCTCCCACGGCCCTTCCGGCTCGGGCCCCGGGGCCTGCCACAGTTCGAGTACGGCCGCTACGTCCGCGTCCTCCAGCGCGCTGAGGAAGACGGCGAGGTCCGGGCCCGTGCCGGTGGTGACAGGGGTGTCCTCGGTGGGGGTGGGTGCGGGGTGCAGCGGGCCCGCGCACGGGTCGCTGAGCCGGAACATGCGGTCTTCGACGAAGACGAGTCCGGCCGCGTCGGCGATGGGGCCGCGCGGTCCGGACGGGGAAGTGTCGTCGTGGACGGTCGACACGGGCGGCTCCCTGGGCGCGAGGGTGTGCGGTGGTGGGGCCAGAGCGCGGCGAGCGTGGCGTCGCCGCGCACGGCCGGGAACGGCAGCCGGTTC
>NZ_JBEOVM010000075.1:0-30874 GCF_040295505.1 Streptomyces sp. NPDC002790
AGGAGACCTCGCCCAGCCAGGACCGCTCGGCGGTCTGCTTGGCCTGGGTGATCAGTTTCTGCGACAGCTCGGCGGCCTTCGGGAACGGCGCCCCAGCCCTCCGGGCATCCTCGCGGGCGCGCACGGCGTCGTTGAACACGACGCTGGCGCACCCGAACGCCCTCGCCAATGCCATGCGTTGGGCGGTGTCCGGGTACAGCCTGAAGGCGTACCGGAGCTGCATGACGATCACACTATGCGCGTCGCACGCACACCACGAGAGAACGTGCGTACGAACCCTCACCGTTCCCACAGCCCAGTCCGGCTCCGCCGGAGCGACAAGGCGGGTGGCGGTGGAGGCGTAGCTGGACGCCCGGCGGTTGTTGGCGGTGGAGCGCAGGAAGCCGGCGAGGAACCACGGGTCGAGCGCGGTCGGTTCGGGCCGCAGCAGGGCCAGGCCCCTGCCGAGCGCGGCGCCCGCGTCCGCCTCGTCGACGACGCGGACGGCGGCGGCGCCGCCGAGTACCGGCACGACGACGTCCCCGACTTCGAGGATCACAGGCTCGCCGTCCGCGGCGTGCGCCCCGGAGGGCGCGGTACTCGTCAGCGCGTGCCGCGTCCGCGTGTTCACAAGCCGTGCCGCACCCACACATTCGGCTCGACGTACACGGCGTAGTCGTGCTCGGGCTCGCAGCGCACCGGCACCAGCGCGGCGGGCACCTCGACCGGGCCCTCCTTCTCGAAGGGCAACCCGGTCCACTCCCGCCACTGCTCCAGCGACCCGGCCACGACCATGGAGGCGGGGGCGACCTTCTCGATGACGCCGCCGGCCCGCACGTGCACCCGCAGCCACGGATCGTGCGGCAGACCGTCCGACTCCCGTACCCGGAACGCGTACTCGCCAATGGGCGCCTCGGGTTCGAGGTGCTTGGCGCTCGGCCGCACGGGCGCGACGACCTCGCCGAACCCGCGGGCGCGCGCGTTCTCCCGCATCGCCGCGAGCATCCGCCCCGACAGGCCGCGCCCCTGGAGCCCCGGCGTGATGGCGATCTCGATGGCGCTCACGGTGTCGGGGGCGACCCCGGCGGCCCGGTCGGCGAACGCCCACTGCAACACCTGGTCCCAGCCGCCGTCCGGCAGCGCTCCGCGCCCCTCGGCGCGCAGCGCGAACGGCACGCTGTACGCCTTGGCGACCACACCCCCGCCGGCGTCCGTCGCCACGAACGCGTACTCGGGCAGCTCCTGCCAGATGCGCCGCAGGAAGGTCCCGGCGCACAGGTCGTGTCCGATGAACGCGGGCCAGGTGTCCGCCATCGTCCACATGGGGAGCGCGAGTTCGGGACGCTCCGCGAGGGTGGTGATCGTCAGATCGGTACCCGGTTCGGGATGCATGCGCACATCGTGCAGCGGACGGGACGGCACCGCAGCCGGTTTTCCGCGCCACCCGCCGGACGGTCGTGGCCTACGCCCCCAGGATCGACGTCAGGAACTCCCCGACCCATGCCAGCAGTTCCCGGCCGACGACCGGCTTGCCGCCCATCTTCTTCGGCTTCGGGCGCGGGACGAGGAGCTGTCCGGTGGCCGACTTGATGATCGTGCCGGGGTAGAGGCGCTTGAGGCGGAGCTCCTGGGACTCCCGCAACTCCACCGACGCGAAGCGGACGTTGTTGCCCTGGAGGACGATCTCGCCGACCCCGCAGGCCCGCGCCAGCATCCGCAGACCGGCCACGAGCAGCAGGTTCTCCACTGGCTCCGGCAGCTTGCCGTAGCGGTCGACGAGTTCCTCGCGGACGTGCTTGACGTCCTCCTCGGTGTTCGCGGAGGCGATGGCGCGGTAGGCCTGCAGGCGCAGCCGCTCCCCCGGCGCGTAGTCGTGCGGGACGTGCGCGTCGACCGGGAGCTCGATCTTGACCTCCAGCGGCGGCTCCTCCTCCACGCCGCCCTCCATCTGCGCCCGGTAGTCCGCGACCGCCTCGCCCACCATGCGTACGTACAGGTCGAAGCCGACGCCCGCGATGTGCCCCGACTGTTCGCCGCCGAGGAGGTTGCCGGCTCCGCGGATCTCCAGGTCCTTCATCGCGACGTACATGCCCGCGCCCATCTCCGTGTGCTGGGCAATCGTCGCGAGGCGCTCGTGCGCGGTCTCCGTCAGGGGCTTCTCGGGCGGGTAGAGGAAGTAGGCGTAGCCGCGCTCGCGGCCACGGCCGACGCGGCCACGCAGCTGGTGCAGCTGGGAGAGGCCGAAGTTGTCGCCGCGCTCGACGATCAGGGTGTTGGCGTTGGAGATGTCGATGCCGGACTCGACGATCGTCGTGGAGACGAGCACGTCGAACTTCTTCTCCCAGAAGTCCACGACGACCTGTTCCAGGGCCTGTTCGGACATCTGGCCGTGCGCCGTCGCGATCCGCGCCTCCGGCACGATCGCGCGCAGCCTGGCCGCCGCCCGGTCGATGGACTCGACCCGGTTGTGGATGTAGAAGACCTGGCCCTCACGGAGCAGTTCGCGGCGGATCGCGGCGCCGATCTGCTTCTCCTCGTACGGGCCGACGAAGGTCAGGACCGGGTGGCGCTCCTCCGGCGGCGTCGTGATCGTCGACATCTCGCGGATGCCGGTGACCGCCATTTCGAGCGTACGAGGGATGGGCGTCGCCGACATCGTCAGGACGTCGACGTTGGCCCGCAGCTTCTTCAGCTGCTCCTTGTGCTCGACGCCGAAGCGCTGCTCCTCGTCGACGATGACCAGGCCCAGGTCCTTGAACTTGGTCTCGGAGGAGAACAGGCGGTGCGTGCCGATGACGATGTCGACGGCGCCGTCCCGCAGGCCTTCGAGCGTCGCCTTCGACTCGGTCTCCGTCTGGAAGCGGCTGAGCGCCTTGACGCTGACGGGGAACTGCCCGTACCGCTCGCTGAACGTGCCGAAGTGCTGCTGCACGAGGAGCGTCGTGGGGACGAGGACCGCGACCTGCTTGCCGTCCTGGACCGCCTTGAAGGCGGCGCGCACGGCGATCTCCGTCTTGCCGTAGCCGACGTCGCCGCAGATCAGGCGGTCCATCGGGACCGTCTTCTCCATGTCCTCCTTGACCTCGGCGATCGTGGTCAGCTGGTCGGGCGTCTCCACGTACGGGAACGCGTCCTCCAGCTCGCGCTGCCAGGGCGTGTCCGAACCGAAGGCGTGGCCGGGCGCCGCCATGCGCGCGCTGTACAGCTTGATCAGGTCGGCCGCGATCTCCTTGACGGCCTTCTTGGCCTTCGCCTTCGTCTTCGTCCAGTCGGCGCCGCCGAGCCGGTGCAGCGTCGGGGACTCGCCGCCGACGTACTTGGTGATCTGCTCCAGCTGGTCGGTCGGGATGTAGAGGCGGTCGCCGGGCTGGCCGCGCTTGGCGGGCGCGTACTCGACGACGAGGTACTCGCGGGTCGCGCCCTGCACGGTGCGCTGCACCATCTCGATGTAGCGGCCCACGCCGTGCTGCTCGTGCACGATGTAGTCGCCGGATTCGAGGGTGAGCGGGTCGATGGTCTTGCGGCGCCGCGCGGGCATCCGGGCGCCTTCCTTACCGGCGGCCCGCTGCCCGGTGAGGTCGGTCTCGGTGAGGACGGCGAGCTTCAGGACCGGGTCCACGAAACCGAATTCGAGGCTGCCGCAGGACACCTGGACGACGGACGGCGCGAGTTCGCCGAGGTCCTTCTCCAGGCGGGCCGCGATGCCCTCGCCGCCGAGCACCTCGACGGTGCGGGTCGCGGGGCCGTGGCCCTCCGTGACGTAGACCGCGCGCCAGCCGTCGGCGAGCCAGCCCTTGGTGTCGGCGAGCGCGCGGGCGGTGTCGCCGCGGTACGTCTCCGGGGCGTGCATGCCGAGCTTGAGGGTGTCCGCTTCGAGGTCGCCCTCCGCGTCCGCCGCGAACGGGGACACCGACCACCACATCATCCCGAGCTCGCGCGCCCGGTCCCGGACGTCCGCGATGGCCCACAGGGACGCGGCGCCGACGTCGATGGGGGCCTTGCCGCCGGTGGCCGAGGCCGCCCACGACGCCTGGAGGAACTCCTGCGACGTCGCCACCAGGTCGGCGGCGCGGGTCCGCACCCGCTCGGGGTCGCAGACCATGGTCATCGAGCCGGCCGGCAGCACGTCGAGCAGCAGCTCCATCTCGTCGACGAGGACGGGGGCGAGGGACTCCATGCCCTCGACGGCGATCCCCTCGGCGATCTTGCCGAGCAGTTCGCCCAGCTCGGGGTGTTGTTCGGCGAGGTCGGCGGCGCGGGCGCGGACATCGGCCGTCAGCAGCAGCTCGCGGCAGGGCGGGGCCCACAGTCCGTGCTCGGCGATTTCCAGCGAGCGCTGGTCGGCGACCTTGAAGTACCGGATCTCCTCGATGTCGTCGCCCCAGAACTCGACGCGCAGCGGGTGCTCCTCGGTCGGCGGGAACACGTCGAGGATGCCGCCGCGCACGGCGAACTCGCCGCGCTTCTCGACGAGCTCGACCCGGGCGTACGCCGCCGCGGCCAGCGCCTGGACGGTCTCCTCCAGGTCGGCGCTCTGCCCGGTGCGCAGGGCCACGGGCTCCAAGTCACCGAGGCCCTTGACCTGCGGCTGAAGCACGGAGCGGATGGGCGCGACCACGACGGAGACCGGGCCGGTCTCCGGGTCGTCGGAGCGGGGGTGCGCGAGGCGGCGCAGGATGGCGAGGCGCCGGCCGACGGTGTCCGACCTCGGGCTGAGCCGCTCGTGCGGCAGCGTCTCCCACGACGGGTACTCGACGACGCCGCTCTCCGGCAGCAGCGAGCGCAGCGAGGCAGCCAGGTCCTCGGCCTCGCGACCGGTGGCGGTGACCGCCAGGACGGGGCGCTTCGCCTCGCGGGCGAGCGCGGCGATCGCGAAGGGGCGGGACGCGGGTGGGCCCACCAGGTCGACGTGCATCCGGTTGCCGTCCCCGGCGGCCTTCACCGCTTCAACGAGGGACGCGTCCTTGATGACGGCGTCGAGCAGTCCGTGCAGGCTCATGGAGAAGATCCGTCCGGGGTGAGTGGGCAACGCGAAGGGCCCGACACGTGGTACGGGCCGGGGGTTTCCAGCGTACGTCTTCCTCCGGGGGCTCACCCGTTTGATCTGTTGCGGTCACCCGGGGGTGCGGTCGCGGGGCGCTGCCCCGGACCCCGCTGCTCAATCGCCGCAGGGGCTTTATAAGCCCACCCGGCGCAGGGGCTTGATAGGCCCACCGCAGGGGCTTGATTTCCGCCGCAGGGGCTTGAGAGCAAGCCCCTGCGGCGGGTGCGCTACTCCGTGGCTATTGCGTTCAGGACGTTCATGCGGCCTGCTCGGAAGGCAGGGATGAGGGCTGCGAAGAGGCCCACGAAGGCCGAGGCGATGAAGACCGCGATGATCGTCGGCCAGGGGATCTCCAGGACGCCGAGACCCTCCAGGGCCAGGAGCTTCTGGGCCGTCGCGCCCCAGCCCATGCCGAGCCCGAGGCCGAGGAGCGCGCCGAAGACGGCGATGACCACCGACTCCAGGCGGATCATGCGGCGCAGCTGGCGGCGCGAGAGGCCGATGGCCCGCATCAGGCCGATCTCGCGGGTCCGCTCGACCACCGAGAGGGCCAGCGTGTTCACGACGCCGAGCACCGCGACGATGATCGCGAGCGCGAGCAGCCCGTAGATCATGTTCAGGAGCTGGCCTATCTGGTCCTTCAGGGTCTGCTTGTAGTCGGTCTGGTCCTTGACCTTGACGGTCGGGTCGGACGCGACGGACTTCTTCAGCGCCTTGTACGCGGCGGCGGCCTTGGCACTGTCGTCGTCGCCGGCGGCCTTGGCGAACATCATCCCGTTCAACGGGAGCCGGTCGGCGGGCACGTACTGGGCCGCTGTCGCCACGTTCGTGTACATCGCGCCCTTGTCGAACACGGCGTCCTTGTCGGAGGTGATCGCCGCGACCTTGAGCTTGGCGGTCCGACCGTGGTCGAAGGCGACCGTCATCGCGTCGCCGACCTTGATGTGGTGGCTCTTCGCGAAGTCCGAGCCGACCGACATCGCGTTCTTGCCGTACGCCGCCGAGAGCTGCCCAGCGGTCATGTCGCGCCGCAGGTCCTGCGCGTAGGTCGGGCTCGCGGCGGAGATTTCCTCTTTCTTCTTCACGCCGGAGGGGGTGGTCAGGGTCGCCTTGACGAATTTGACCTCGGTGACGTGGGAGACGGTCCCGCCCTGCTCGACCTTCTTCAGGGCCGCGGCTGCCAGGGGTGTGATGCTGCCGTTGCTCGGTTCGACGATGAAGTCCGCGCCGACCGACTTGTCGAGCTGGTCGGTGGCCGAGGCCACCATCGAGGAGCCGACGACGGAGAGGCAGGCGACGAGCGCGAGGCCGATCATCAGGGCCGCGCCGGTGGCACCGGTGCGGCGCGGGTTGCGCAGCGCGTTGCGCTCGGCCATGCGGCCCACCGAGCCGAACATCCGCAGCAGCACGGCGCTGATGACGCGGACCACGATGCCGGCGAGCAGCGGGCCGATGACGACGAACCCGATGAGCGAGGCGACGATCCCGGCGCCCAGGTACAGCGAGCCCTCACTGGCCTTGTCGGCCTGCGTGGCGAGGTAGAGCGCGTAGCCGCCGCCCGCCGTGAGGACCGTGCCGATGATGCCGCGTACGACGCCCGCCTTGACGTCGGCCGGGGTGCCCGCGTCGCGCAGGGCGGCCATCGGGGAGACCTTGCCGGCCCGCCGTGCGGGCAGGTATGCGGCGAGGACGGTGACGACGACGCCGAGCAGCAGGCCGATCGCCGGCGTCGTCCACTTCACGGTGAGGTCGCCGGTGGACAGCTCCATGCCCATGGCGGACATGAGCTTCATGAGGCCGACGGCCAGGCCCACGCCCGCGCCGACGCCGAGCACCGAGCCGACGACGCCGAGCAGCAGCGCCTCGACGAGCACCGACCGGTTGACCTGCTTGCGCGAGGAGCCGATGGCGCGCATCAGGCCGATCTCGCGAGTGCGCTGGGCGACCAGCATCGAGAACGTGTTGATGATCAGGAAGATGCCGACGAGGAAGGCGATGCCGGCGAAGCCGAGCAGGGCGTACTTGATGACGTCCATGAAGGAGCCGACGTCGGAGGCGTTGGCGTCCGCGGCCTCCTGCTGGGTCTGGATCTTGTACGCGCCGTCGGCGCCGAGGGCCGCGGCGACGTCCTTCTTGAGCTGCGCGTCGCTGACGCCGTCGGCCGCGGCGACGTTGATCTGGGTGAACTGGCCCGTCTTGCCGATGAGTTGACGCTGTGCGGTCGCGGTGTCGAACCAGACGACGGCCGCGCCGGGGTTGGTCACCCTGAAGGAGGCGATGCCGACGATCTTCGCCTTGAAGGCGCCGGTAGCGGCGATGGTGCGCAGTTCGTCGCCCATCTTCAGGTGGTGCTTGTCCGCCGTGTCGGCGTCGACCATGACCTCGGTGGGGCCGCGCGGCTTGTGTCCGGAGGTGATCTCCATGGAACGCAGGTCGTTGCGCGTCCAGTTGCCCGCCAGGGTCGGGGCGCCGGTGGTGGATCCCATGTTCTTGTTGTCGGCGTCCACCACGGTCACGTTCGCCGAACTGACCGCGCCTTCGCTCGACTTGACGCCGTCGGCCTTGCGGACGGTGGCGAGCGCGGACGCGGGCAGCGACTCGGGCCGGCCGGTGTCGCTGCCCTCGACCTCGGCGTCCTTGGGGCTGACGGTGACGTCGGACGAGGTGGCCGTGAACAGCTTGTCGAAGGTCTTGTCCATCGTGTCGGTGAACACGAGGGTCCCCGTGACGAAGGCGACCGAGAGCAGCACGGCGACCGCCGACAGGGCCATCCGGCCCTTGTGCGCGAAGAAGTTGCGCAGCGAGGTCTTCATGACAGTGTTGGCGCTCATGACGTCCGTCCCTGGGGGGCATCGTCGCCCGTCGTTGCGGCCGCGGGGCTCCGCCCCGGACCCCGCGCCTCAAACGCCGGCGGGGCTTGAATTGCCGCAAACGCCGGCAGGGCTTGAATTGCCGCAAGCGCCGGCGAGGCTGGAATGTGCGTCACGACGTCCTCCCGCGCGCGTCGAAGTCCTTCATGCGGTCCAGGACGGCCTCGGCGGTCGGGCGGTGCATCTCGTCGACGATGCGGCCGTCCGCGAGGTACAGGACGCGGTCCGCGTACGAGGCGGCCACCGGGTCGTGCGTGACCATCACGATCGTCTGCCCCAGCTCGTCGACGGAGCGGCGCAGGAAGCCGAGGACCTCGGCGCCCGCGCGCGAGTCGAGGTTTCCGGTCGGCTCGTCACCGAAGATGATCGACGGTCGGGAGGCCAACGCCCGTGCTACGGCAACTCGTTGCTGCTGTCCGCCGGAGAGCTCGGTCGGCCGGTGCTTCAGGCGCTCGGCGAGCCCCACGGTCTCGACGACCTGGCGGAGCCACGCGGCGTCCGGCTTGCGGCCCGCTATGTCCATCGGGAGCGTGATGTTCTCGATCGCGTTCAGCGTCGGCAGCAGGTTGAACGCCTGGAAGATGAAGCCGATGCGGTCCCGGCGCAGCTTGGTGAGCTTCTTGTCCTTGAGGCCGGTGATCTCCGTCTCGTCGAGGAAGATCTGTCCGGACGTGACCGTGTCCAGGCCCGCCAGGCAGTGCATCAGCGTCGACTTGCCGGAGCCGGACGGCCCCATGATCGCGGTGAATCGACCGCGGGCGATGTCCACGTCGACGTGATCGAGCGCGACGACCCGGGTCTCCCCCGTCCCGTACGCCTTCACGAGCTGGCGCGCCCGTGCGGCGACGGCCGAACGCTGTCCAGTGTCCCTGTGCCCGGGAATGGTTGCAGCCGTAGTCACGGTAAGTCTCCTAATTCGGTCACGCGTCGGATGCGTGGGATCGATGCCTTGTGCGGCCAAGTCTGGTGGAGCGGGGTACCTCTGCGCGTTGCGGAAAAGCCCCGTCTTTTCCGGGGGTAAACCCCACCCTCCGAACGCTACGAAGGTCCCCGCGCCCGCTCGTCCTCCAACGGGACGAACCGACCCTGCCCCCTTCTACGGAGGTCCCCCTAGGGGAGGTCCACCCCTCGGTGGACCTCTACTCAGGGACGCCTCCACCCACCACGCCCCATGACTGAGGCCGGACCCTCTAGCGGAGACGAGCGGGCGGGAAAAGTCATCCGCCGCACAAGTGCCCCACCAGCACCACTCACCTCACGTACAAGAAAAGTCGTCCGGCCCGCGCTGATCGTTCGGCCAAACGCTCCCCAACTCGTCTACCTACGAGTAACGTTCCGGCTCCCCGCGCACTCCCTGCGGCCCGCCCAGTCCCCGGCGGACCCGAGCCACGCAAGGAGAACAGGGATGTCGTACCAGCCGCACCCTTCGCAGCCCTATCCGTTCCAGCCGTACGCACACCCCCACACGCATCCCCACGCACACCCCCGCTCGCACCGCCTCCCCCGCCATCCCGACGCCCCCAGCAGCGAACTGCGCCTGCTGCGCACCGCCTACCGCTGGCAGCGCCGCGTCGCCACCCTCACGGCCCTCGGCTACTTCACGCTGTTCCTGCTGCTCTCCGCGTTCGCGCCGGGCCTGATGAACCGCTCCGCCACCGGCGGCCTCTCCACCGGGCTGCTCATCGGCCTGTGTCAACTCCCGGTCACCTGCCTGGCGTTGCTCCTGTACGAGTACTCGGCACGGCGCCGCGTGGACCCGCTCGTCCACCGGATCCGCCGCCGGCGCCGTACGGACGGGGGCTACGCGCGATGACCACGGGCCCGGCCCTCGCCGCCGCGTCCACCGACGCCATGTCCCTCGTCGCGTTCACGGCGGTCGCGACGATCACGCTCCTGCTGTGCGTCATGACGGGCCCCGACCGCGACGGCCTCGAGGAGTTCTACACGGGCTTCGGCCGTCTCGGCCCGATCCGCAACGGCCTGGCCATCGCGGGCGACTACATCTCCGCGGCCACCGTCCTCGGCACCGGCGGCGTCATCGCGCTGCTCGGCTACGACGGCGTGGTGCTCGCCCTGAGCACGGCGCTCTCCCTGATGCTGCTGATGTTCCTGCTGGCCGAACCGCTGCGCAACGCGGGCCGGTTCACCATGGGCGACACGCTGGCGCGGCGGATGCCCGGCCGTTCCGTGCGGATGGCGGCCTGCGCGGCCACGATCGCGGCCCTGATGCCGATGATGCTCGTCCAACTGGCGGGAGCGGGCGATCTGTTGGCGTTCCTGCTCGGCTTCACCAGCGAGAGCTTCAAGACGGCCTGTGTGATCGCACTGGGCGCGCTCATGATCAGCTACGCGGCGATCGGCGGCATGAAGGGCACCGCCGTCATCCAGATCTTCAAGATCGTGATGCTGCTCGGCTCGGGCGCGGTGATCGCCGTGCTCGTCCTGCGCCGCTTCGACTGGGATCCCGGCACCCTGCTCGCGGCCGCCGCGCGCGGCAGCGGCGCAGGCAACGCGTATCTGACCTCGGGCCTCCAGTTCGCGCACAGCCCCGCCTCCCGCCTCGACATGATCACTACAGAGCTGACGGTGGTCGTCGGCGGGGCCGCGCTGCCGCACGTCACGATGCGCATGTACACGGCCCGGCACGCGCGCGAGGTGCGCCGCTCGATGACCTGGGCGGTGTCCGCGGTCGGCCTCTTCGTCCTGGTCATCTCCGTGGTCGCGTTCGGCGCCACGGCGATGCTGGGCGCTCCGGCGATCGCCCAGGCGGACCGGCAGGGCAACACGGCGTACCTGCTCGGGGCGCGGGCGGTCTTCGGCGCGACGACGAGCACCGGCGAGTCCCTGATGTTCACCGCCGTCACCACGGCGCTGTTCCTGACGCTCCTCGCGTCGGTCGCGGGCATGATCCTGGCCTGCGCGAACTCACTGGCGCACGACGTGATCGCGTACTCGAAAAGGAACTTGACGGGCCGTAAGGAACTGTCCATCGCCCGAATGTCGGCCCTCGGGGTCGGCGCCTTCGCGATCGCCCTGGCCTGCGTGTTCCAGCACCGCAACCTGCAGCCGCTGGTCACCCTCTCCCTCTGCGTCGGCGCGTCCGCCATCGCCCCGGCGCTCGTCTACAGCCTCTTCTGGCGCCGCTACACGCGCGCGGGGCTGCTGTGGACGCTGCTCGGCGGCACGGCCGCCTGCATCGTCCTGATGACCGGGACCAATCTGGTGTCGGGCTCGCCGACCTCGGCGTTCCCCGGCATGGACTTCAACTGGTTCCCGTTCACGACGACGGGCGTCCTGTCCATCCCGCTCGGCTTCCTGTTCGGCTGGCTCGGCACGGTCCTCACGGACCGGCGCAGGGCCGACACGCAGCGGCAGCAGTACGAGGCCGTGGAGGCGTGGATCCTGGCGGGTTCGCCGACGGCGCCGGGCGGGAGCACGCGGCGCTGACGACGGCCCCGGTCACTACTTGCCGAGCCGCTCCGCCAGTTCGGAGCGGCGCGCGAGGACGCCGTCCTTCAGCTCCTCCATCTCCCGCAGCGCGTCCCGGCGTTCACGCTTGGCGAGGCGGTCGATGTAGAGGCGGCCGTACAGGTGGTCCGTCTCGTGCTGGAGGCAGCGCGCGAAGTAGCCGCGTCCTTCTACGGTGATCGGGCTGCCGGTCTTGTCGTGGCCGCGTACGACGGTGTGGTCGGCGCGTGCCACGGACTTGTAGGGGCCCGGTACGGAGAGGCAGCCCTCCATGCCGTCGATGAGCCTGCGCTCCGCGGGCGGCTGCTCGTCGAGCACGGGGTTGCAGATGTGGCCGGTGTGCCGGACGCCCCAGTCGTCCTCCATGTCGTAGACGAACAGCTGGAGGTCGACGTCGATCTGGTTGGCGGCGATGGCTGCGCCGTGCGCCACGTGGTTCGTCGCGAACATGTCGTCGATCAGGTGGTCGAGCTCCGGTGTGCCGAAGAGGGTGTCGGTGACCGGGGCGCAGCGGCGCCGCAGAATGTCCTCGCCGACGATGGTGATGCGCCGGACCGCACCGCGCTCCACCTCCGGTGACAACTGGCCTTCACCCACGTCGACTCGACCTCTCGCATCTGCCCACCACTTGACGACCGCCCAACCTTAACGGGGCACTCGTCCGCCCCCACTCCACGGGGCTCCGCCCCGGACCCCGCTGCTCAATCGCCGCAGGGGCTTGATAGACCAAGCCCCGCCGGGGATCGGTAGCACCAACCCGCCGCCGATCGGTTTTCCCGGCCGCCCCGGCGATCGGTTTTCCCAGCCCCGCCGGCGTTTGAGGCGCGGAGTCCGGGGCGGAGCCCCGTGGCCGGGGGATGGTCGAGCGTTACTCCGTCTCCGCCGGGGACTTTCCCGTGAGGGTGGCGAGGGAGGCGCGGACGTGTTCCATGTGGGCGCGCAATTCCTCGCGCTCCGACTCGTGGCCCTCGAGGATCGACTCCGTCTCCCGCTCGACCCGCTCCGCACGCGCGCGTGCCCGCGCGAGCAGCTCCGCCGCCGCGGCCTCCGCGTCCTCCTGACTGTGCCGCGCCTCCTCCTCCGTCTCACCGAGCATCCGCTTCGCCTCCGACAGGCGTTCCTCGGCCTCGGCGACGGCGCCCGCCTCCCACGCCTCGGACGCGGCCACCTGCTCGGCCGCCTCCCGGTCCGCCCCCTCCGTACGCTCGGCGTGCTCCTTGGCCTGGGCGGCGAGGTCCGCGTCCGTGCGCTCACGCATCTCGCGCAGCACCGCGAGGGCCTCGCCCCGCGTCTCCTTCACGTCACGCCGGGCGGCCACCCGGATGTCGTCGGACTCGGCCTGCCCGGCCGCGAGCCGCCGCTGCGCGTACTCGTCCGCCTTGCCGCGCACCTCGTCGGAGTGCGCCTGCGCGTCGTCACGCGCCTCGTCCGCCGCCGCCCGCGCGGCGTCGGCCTCGGCCTGCGCGTCGGCCAGCGCGGCGCCGCGCACGGCGGTGTCCTCCTCCTCGGCCAGCTCGAGGAGGTACTGGGCCCGCTTGCCGAGCGACTCGTACGTCTGCGGAGCGAGGTTCGCGACGGCCTCGCGCAGCCGCTCGGCCTCCTCCTCCATCTCCTTGACGAGGACGGTCAGGTGCGCGGCCCGCTCCCAGGCCTCGTCCCGTTCCCCGGAGAGCGTGGCGGCGGCGGCCTCCACCTGCTCGGGCCGATACCCCCGACCCCGTACGCCGACGAAGCCGTACTGCGACGACTCCGCTCCACCCGCACCGCTCATCTGGATCCCCTCTCCGGCAAGGCGCCGACCGGCACCGGCAAGCCCGATCTACGACATTTTGCGCGATTGGCGCACATCTTGATGGAACAACCCGAGGGGGCCACATTCCGACACACGTGGCACTCAGATCGACCCACTGGGTCCAGGATGCGTCAATTGCCGTCGAAAGTCGGAATCGCCTTGTCCTCGCGCAGTGCGGTGAAGAGCTGATCGGCCTCGCTCTCGTTCCACATCACCACGTCCCCGACCCCGGAAACACTGGACTCACTGCCCACAGGAACGGTCGTCGTCGAGACCGGGTCGGACATCTTCACACCCATGTTGGCCAGCGCGGCGACCCCGGTGTCCTCGTCGACGGTCAGCGCGTCGAGCGAGGCGCTGACGAACGGGATCAGGTTCCACGGCGGCACCAGCACCCCCGGACCGAGCGCCTTGCCCGCGATCGCGTCCACCAGCTGCCGCTGCCGCTTGACCCGGCCCAGGTCGCCGGTCGGATCGGAGTAGCGGGCCCGCGCGAACTGGAGGGCCTGCGTGCCGTTCATCGTCTGGCAGCCCGCGTCGAAGTCGGCGCCCGACTTCTCGTCGTGGAGGCCGCCGTCGGCCACACAGAGCTCGACCCCGCCGAGCGAGTCGACGACATCGACGAGGCCCAGGAAGTTGACCTCCGCGTAGTGGTCCATGCGCAGCCCCGTCGACTGCTCCACGGTGCGCGTGAGCAACTTCGCGCCGCCCACCGAGTACGCGTAGTTGATCTTGTTCTTGCCGTGCCCCGGGATCGAGACGTACGAGTCGCGCGGGATCGAGACGAGATACGGGCCGTTGTCCCCGTAGTGCAGCACCATGATCGTGTCGGTGCGATCGCCCTCGTCGTTGCCGACGTGCAGCTCCTTGCGCTGTTCGGGCGTCAGGTTCTCCCGCGAGTCCGAACCGACGAGCAGCCAGTTCGTGCCCGCGCCCGCCGCCGGGCGGCCGTCGTATTCGCCGAACGCGTCCGTGGTCTGCAACCGCGCACCCGCCCAGAAATACAGGCCCACGACGTACGCGACGAGCACCACCAGGACGACCAGCAGGGTCAGCGCGAGCCGCTTGGGCCAGCGCCGCCGCGGCCGCGTCGCCCGCACCGTCGTCGGCTCACTCCACTCACCTGCCATGTGCGCATGATCGGGGCGCCCGACCCGTCGCGCAGGTCGAGCGCCCCGGTCATCGCCGTACGCACGTGCTTACAGCAGGCCGTCCCACATCTGCTCGAGCAGTACCGACCACCAGGTCTCGGGCGAGCCGAGCGCCGCGGAGTCGATCGCGCTGAGCTCCGCCTGGAAGTCGACGGTCCAGCGGCCCGCCTGCTCCTGGTTGAGCCCGAAGCGCAGCCGCCACATCCGGCCGAGCAGGGCGATGGAGCGGGCGAACTCCGGCAGCCCGCTGTTCACGAACTGCGGCGGGGCCGGAGCTCCGACAGTGTTCTCGTCACCCGCCTCCACCGGAACGGCCACGATGTTCGCCGTCCCGTACTGCACGCACAGCGCCTTGCCGAAGTCGCTGCCCATCACGAGGTACGAGCCCGCGTCCGACGCCGCCTGCACGCCACGCTCCTGCGCCAGCTCGGCGAGCGTCGGCACGGGTCGGCCCGGCTGGGCCTGCGCCCAGAAGAACGGCCCGAAGTCGGACGGCAGCCCCGCGACGACGAGCGTGTGCGCCACGGTGTCCGGCACGCCCTGCCGCGACACGGCCCGCTGGTCGAACCGGAACACACCGGGGCCGAACGCCGCGGCCAGCTCCTGCGCGATCGCCTCCGGCGGGGCCGGGGGCGTGGGTTGCGCGGGGTGCAGCGGGGCGCGCACCGGGGCCGGGCGCGCCGGGCCGTCGGCGACCTGGTGCAGCTCGCCCTGGTGCGCGAGGAGCTGCTGCATGCCCTGCTGGCGGCTCGCGTGATCGGTGCCGTACGGCGCGATCGACGTGATCCGTGCCTGCGGCCACTGCTCCTTGATCATGCGCGAGCAGTACGCGCCGGGCAGCGAGCAGGACTCCAGCTCCGTGTGGAGTTCGAGGACCTGGTCCGGCGGCACGTTCATGCCGCGCAGCTCGTGGAAGATCTGCCACTCCGGGTGCGGCGTCCCCGGCGCGGACCGCCGGATGAGCTGCTGCTCGGACCCGTCGGGCGCGCGGTACCGCAACACGGCCTGATACCCGGGCCCCACGGTCGGCTGCCCCACCGGCTGGGCGGGCTGCTGAGGTTGCTGCGGCTGCGGATACCCGTACGCCGCCGGGGGCGGCGGGGTCGGCGGGGGCTGATGGCCACCGGGGGCGCCGGGGGGCGGGGGCGGGCCGGGAGGCGTGGCGCCGGGGCCCGAGAGCATCGTCGCGGCGTGGTGCATGCCCTCGCCGGGAGCACCGGGAGCGCCAGGCGGCGGAGGCGGTGTCGACGGGTCGGGGCCCTGCGGGCCGGGGCCCGAGAGCACGGTCGCCGCGTGGTGCACGCCCCCACCGGGAGCGCCGGGGGGCGGAGGCGGACCGGGAGGCGTCGCGCCGGGGCCCGAGAGCATCGTCGCAGCGTGGTGCACACCCTCGCCGGGAGCACCGGGAGCACCGGGAGGCGGGGGCGGGCCGGGCGTCTGCGGAGGCACGTGGCCGCCCGCCGGGGTGCCGGGCGGACCCGGCGGCGGCGGAGTCTGGGCGCCGCCACCCCGCGGGGGCTCCGCCTTGCTGGTCGCGGCGTTGGCGATGTCACCGGCGCCGGGACCGTCCTGCGGGTAACCGTACGAAGCGCCCGGAGGCGGCGGCCCGGGAACCGCGGTCCCCGGCACGGGCGGCGGGAACGATCCCCCGACCGCACCAGGCGGGGCAGGCGGAGCAGACGGCTGGGACCCCGCATCCGGCGCACCCTGCGGGAAGCCGTAGGAGGGCGCGGCCGACGGGGGCTGGTCGCCTTCGTCGGACGCCCCCTGCGGGTAGCCGTACGAGGACGACGGCGCGGGCGGCATCGACGGCGGCTGAGACCCCGCATCGGGCGCACCCTGCGGGAAGCCGTACGACGGCGCGGGCGGCGCCGACGGCGGCTGAGCGGCCGTATCCGGCGCGGCCTGGGCGTACGAGACAGGGGTGTCCGACGGAGGCGGCGGCGGGGGCGGCGGGATCGCGCCCTGCGGGTAGCCGTACGAGGGCGGGGCCGCCGGTGGCTGAGCCGCGGCCGGGGCCGGGGCCGGAGGGCCCTGCGGGTAGCCGTATGACGAGGGCTCCCGCTCAGCCGTCGGGGACAACTGGCTGTCGGCCACGATGCGGGCCGTCTGCGCCTCCGGCGAGACACCGGGCGGCGGCGCGTCCTCGGCGAGCGGCGGCGCGAACACCGTGTCGGGCAGCGGAACCGAACGGTCCTCCTCGTCCCCCACCCCGTTCGTGTCCGTACCGGCCCACGGCGTCGCATCCGCCGGAACCGGAACCGGAACCGGTGGCACGGCGTCCCGCGGCTCGGCCTGCGCCGACACCGGGACCGCGTCCGCGGGCGTGGGCGTGGCCGCCCGGCTGTCCGCCGCCTCCTGCAACCACTCCGGAGGAGTCAGCAGGAACGACGTCTGGTTCAGGTCCACCCGCTCCGGCGCCCGCGGAGCGGCCGGCTCGGCAGGCGCGTCCGGCAGCCCGTACTCCTCCTCGTACCGCCGGATCACCTCGCCCACCGGCAGCGAGGGCCACAGCGAGGCGTCCCCACTGTCCCGCGCGATCACGAGACGCTGCCGCCCGCCGTCGGACACCGGACCGGACTCCCGGTCCTCCGCCCACACGACGAAGCCCAGCTCGAACTCCCGCACCCGCACCTCACGGTGCGAGGCCACGGGCACGTCCCCGTTGATCCATTCCTCGGCGCGCTCCTGCGCCTGCGCGAACGTCACCATCGCAAGCTCACTCCCCACCGGCGACCGGAGCGGCATGCGCGAAGCCGCCGTCCACCATCAGATTCGCCACCGTCTCCAACTCCGGTGGACTGCCCGCGAGTCGGGACAGGAAACCGTCGAAGTCCGCGCCGCAGGGCAGCAGCAGCCGCTCCACCCGCTCGGCAACCGGCAGCTCCGCCGTCTCGCCGCTGTCCCGCGCGTCGTCGTACGCGCAGAACCACACCGAACCGGCCGCGTCGCCCCGCACCTTCACGGCGAGCAGCCCGCCCTGCACGAACGCGACACCCAGATAGTCCTTCGTCAGGTGATCGCGCAGACACTTGTTGACATACACGAGGTCGTTCACGGCCGCCTCGTCGCGCACCGTGAAGAACGGCTGGTCGACCAGGAGGCCCAACTCGGCGTCCAGGCCCGTCCCGACGGGCGCACAACCGCCACCGGCCTTCAGGAACGAGCGGTACGCCCCCGGCAGCCTGCACCCCAAGTCCTCCTCCGCGGCGAGCACTTGGCTCTCCGTGACCGCGACCCCGGACTTCGGGAGACCGAAGTGCACGGGCCGCGTGTCCTGCAACGGCCGCGTGCCACGCTTGTGGTGGTCCACCGCCGCCGTCGCCAGACCGCCGTGGTGCCGAAGGAGCGCCTTCACCTCGACCGGGATCAACTCCAGGCGCCGCGAGCCGCGCGCGTGGTGCCACGTCCAGCCGTGCGGCGTCGCCACCGGCGGGATCATGTCCCACAGTTCGTGCCCGGACGCGGCGAGCGCCGCGTTCGCCGACACGTAGTCCGTCAGCCGCAACTCATCGACACCGAAGCCCTGCGGGGGCTCCGCGATCTCCGCCACGGCACGGGCATACGGGGCGAAATCCGGGAAACCGTCATCATCCACACGAACCCCGCGCGGGTGACGGGCGGCGCGGACCGGGTCCGGGAAGTGCACGACCTGCCCGGCATAAGCCGCGTTCGGCGGCGCGGCCTGCTGCCCGAGCCGACCTGTCGTCATGGCTGTTGCCCCCTGCGGCGCTGGTGACGGTTTGCGGATCTGTCGCAAGGCTGTCCCGGCTGTGTCCCGGGGCTGTCCCGGCTCTGTTCCGGACCTGCTCCTGATCCGTACGAATCAAACGACAGCCTATGCGGTTGTGCGACACCGGTCACCGGGCCTCCGGTTCCATGACCAGCAGTCACCCGACCATCACCACCACGTGACGATCGGGCGTGACAGGGCCGACATCGGGGTCCGGCTTCCCCACCCGCAGGCCCGTTTGGCAGTCTGTGCAGGCAACCAGGGGGATTGCAGTGGGGAACTGCAGGAGGGGAAACAACAGATGCGCAGCGGTACCGCAGAGGAAACTGCACCCGCGGACGAGCAGCCCGGCGACGACCCGCGCGTCGGCTGGAGCGCCACCGACGACGGCGCCGTGCCCACGCTCAGCGTGCGCCGGGACGGCATACTCCCCACCGTCGCCGCCGCCCTGTCCGTCCGCGGCACCACCCTCACCGCGACCGCGGCCCGCGGCGAACGGGCCCCGGCCCTGCACCCGTTGGTCCAGGACTTCCTGGATACGTTGACCAGCGCGCAGCGCGACCGTTTCACCGGGCGCTGTGCCGAGGCCATCCTCGTCTCCCGGCATCTCGCGGCGAGCGACACCGAGCGCGCGGAGAAGTCGAAGCGGGCCCGCCGCAGACCCATGACCATCGGCGAGGCCCGCAAGGCGCTCAAGCAGTCCAAGCTCACCACCCGGCGCATCCGCGAGGACGGGGACCCGCTGCACGGCGGATTCGCCCGCCCCTGCCGCGCCTGTACCGCGCTGACGGCCCATTTCGGCGTCCACGTGGTGGCCCCCGACGCCGACACCCCGCACGACGACAACGAGGCCGCGCACTGATGCCCCACCCCACCTCCCAGGACGCCCGCTTCTCCGACCTGGTCGACGCCACGTTGCGCGTCGCCGGGTGGCAGCCGGGGCGCTGGGACATCAAGCAGGCGGAGTTCTGGGCGGACGCGCTGCGCACCCACGTCTCCCCCGCCGGCCACCGCCACTCCGTCTTCCCGGCGGCGGTCGAGGCCTGGGCGGAGTTCGGCGGCCTCCACCTGACGCCCACCGGGCCCGGCCGGAACATCGCTCCCGCCCAGCCGCACCTGGACCCGCTGCACGGCCTCCACGCGGCCCGCACCCTCGGCGACCTGGGCCGCGCCCTCGACACGGAACTCGCCCCACTCGGCGCCGAGTCCGGCACGGAGGCCCTCCTCGCCATCGACACGGAGGGCCGCGTCTACGCCCTCGACCACAGCGGCGACTGGTACCTGGGCCCCGACATAGACGCCGCCCTCTCCACCCTGATCACGGGCCTCCAACCCCCCCGCCTGTCCCCTCCGGGATGACCCTGGCGTAGCCCCCGGAGGGGGCGGGCGGTGGGAGACGACCGGACCCCGGCACAGCCGAACAGGCCCGGACAGGGCCAGGTGCCGCGCACCCATCACGCCAGGCACCGACTCCCGCACCGCCAGACCGGACCGGCGCCGCGCACCCATCACGCCAAGCACCGACTCCCGCACCGCCAGACCGGACCGGCGCCGCGCACCCATCACGCCAAGCACCTGCCCCGGCACCGCCAGACCGGACCGGCGCCGCGCACCCATCACGCCAAGTACCGGCTCCCGCACCGCCCACAACCCCGAGCCGCGCAGCGATGAAGACAGGCGCCGCCCCGGCCCCCCTCAGAACCACCACGCCACCCGCACCCCCGAAGGGCCCCGCCTACACCGCCGCCGGCAGCACCGCGGAGACCCGGAAGCCGCCCGCGTCCGTCGGGCCCGACACGAACACGCCGCCGAGGCCGGCCACACGTTCCTTCATGCCCACCAGACCGTTCCCCCCGGAGGGCAGCCCCGCCGCAGACGCCTCAGCGAGGACCGGCGGCGGCTCGTTCTCCACCTGCATCGCCACCTCGGCGCCCCGGTGCGCGAGCCGGACGTACGTCTTCGCGCCCGCCGCGTGCTTGTGCACGTTCGTCAACGCCTCCTGGACGACCCGGTAGGCCGTCTGCTCCACCGCCGCCGCGTACCCCCGCGACTCCCCCTCCACGGACACCTCCACAACCATCCCGGCCGCCCGCGACTGCCCGACCAGATCCTCCAGCTCGGCCAGCCACGGCCCGGCCTCGACCTCCGCCTCGGCCCGCGAGGCCGCCGCCGCGGCAGCCGCCCCGACCGCCTCCAACGGCATCCGCCCCACCCGCTCCGGCACCGGCTCCCCGGCCCGCAGCACCCCCAACATCTCCCGCAGCTCGGTGAGCGCCTGCCGCCCCATGTCGCCGACCAGCGCCGCGTTCTTCACGGCCTTCTCCGGATCCTTGCGCGCGACCGCCTGCAACGCCGCCGCGTGCACCACCATCAACGACACCCGGTGCGCCACCACGTCGTGCATCTCCCGCGCGATCCGGGTCCGCTCCTCGCCCCGCGCCCACTCCGCCCGCTCCTCGGCCCGCTCCGCGAGCAGCCCCAACTCCCGCTCCAGCGAATCGTTCCGCTCCGTCAGCGACTCCATCAGGCGGCGCCGCGCACCCACGTAAAGACCCAGCAGCAACGGCGGAGCCGTCACCCCCAGCGCCGTAGTGATCGCAAGGAACGGCACGACCCAATTGGCCACCTGGAACGTGTCCGCGTGCGCCGCCGAATCCTGCTGCACCCGCACCACCGACACGATCAGCGTGCCCAGGAACGACATCCCCGCCAGCGCCCCGATCAGCCGCCGCGGCACCTCCGACGCCGCCAGCGAGTACAGCCCGACGACCGTCAGCACCACACCCATCTGCGCCGGCGTCACCGCCACGGAAATCAGCACGACGGCGATCGGCCACTGCCGCCGCAGCACCAGCGTCGACCCGGTGAGCACCCCGAAGAGCACCCCCACCCAGACCGGCAGCCCGGCCTTGTGCGCGAACGGCACCCCCTCCACGGCACACTCCCCCGCGGACGCCACCGCCAGCACCACATCCAGCACGGCGGCCCTGCGCCGCGCCCACCACCACGGCCCCCCGGCCGCGACTCGGTGAACTTCCCCCGCTGTGGTCATGCCTTCCAGACTACGGGCGCCGGGTGCCCGATTTCCGGTGAGTTTTGCGTACTGGCCTACACCACACCCCGCAACGGGCCGACCTGTACCGTCGCATCGAAGGCTCTTGGTACGGCATAGTGTTGGGGGCCCGACCAACGACCTGACGTAATGTCCGGTTTGGGTCGAAACCATCCCCCGTGGTGTAATTGGCAGCACTGTGGCTTTTGGTGCCATCTGTCCGGGTTCAAGTCCTGGCGGGGGAGCTGTACGCGGTTGCGGGGCCTGACCCAACGGTCGGGCCCCGCCCCCATGCCCGGCCCAAAACGCCCCGGTATCCTGCGGATGTCCACCCCACAACGCATCCGACGCCGAAGGGCCCACCCGTGAGCAGCGCCAACACCCCGGCAGCCGTCGTCGTACTCGCAGCGGGTGAGGGCACCCGTATGAAGTCGGCCACGCCGAAAGTCCTGCATGAGCTCTGCGGCCGGTCGCTGGTCGGTCATGTGCTCGCCGCCTCCCGTGAGTTGAGCCCCGAGCAGCTCGTCGTGGTCGTCGGCCACGAGCGGGAGAAGGTCGCCGCGCACGTGGCCGCGGTCGACCCCGAGGCCCGCACCGCCGTGCAGGCCGAGCAGAACGGCACGGGGCACGCCGTGCGGATGGGCCTCGAGAGCCTGGACGGCGCCGTCGAGGGCACCGTCGTCGTGGTCTGCGGCGACACCCCGCTGCTCACCGGCGGGACGCTCAAGGCCCTGGCCGCCACCCACACCGCCGACGGCAACGCCGTCACCGTGCTGACCGCCGAGGTCCCGGATGCGACTGGATACGGGCGCATCGTCCGCGACAACGTCTCGGGCGCCGTCACCGGGATCGTCGAGCACAAGGACGCTACGGAAGCCCAGCGTGCGATCGGCGAGATCAACTCGGGGGTCTTCGCCTTCGACGGCCGGCTGCTCACCGACGCCCTGAAGAAGGTGCGGACGGACAACAGTCAGGGTGAGGAGTATCTGACCGATGTGCTCGGGATTCTGCGGGAGGCGGGGCATCGGGTCGGTGCCTCCGTCGCCGCCGATCACCGTGAGATCGCCGGGATCAACAATCGCGTGCAGCTCTCCGCGGCCCGCCGCACGCTCAATGACCGCCTTCTTGAGGAGGCGATGCTCGCGGGCGTCACGGTCGTGGACCCGACCTCGACGTTCGTGGACGTCACCGTGACCTTCGAGCGGGACGCCACCGTCCTGCCGGGCACGCAGCTGCACGGCTCGACGCACCTCGCCGAGGGCTCCGTGGTCGGCCCCAACTCCCGCCTCACGGACACCCGCGTGGGCGCGGGCGCGCGGGTCGACAACACGGTGGCGTACAGCTCCGAGGTGGGTCCTGAGGCGTCCGTGGGGCCGTTCGCGTATCTGCGGCCGGGCACGCGCCTCGGGCTCAAGTCGAAGATCGGGACGTTCGTCGAGGCGAAGAATTCGTCGATCGGCGAGGGTACGAAGGTGCCGCATCTGTCGTACGTGGGTGACGCGACGATCGGTGACTTCACCAACATCGGTGCCGCGAGCGTCTTTGTGAACTACGACGGGGAGAGCAAGCACCACTCCACCGTGGGGTCCCACTGCAAGACCGGTTCGGACAACATGTTTGTGGCGCCTGTCACCATCGGGGACGGCGCGTACACCGCCGCGGGCTCCGTGATCACGAAGGATGTGCCCGCCGGTTCGCTGGCCGTGGCCCGGGGCCAGCAAAGGAATATCGAGGGTTGGGTGGCTCGAAAGCGTCCCGGGAGCACGGCCGCGAAGGCGGCGGAGGCGGCTTCGCGGGATCCGGAAAGCGCGGGCTGACCGGAAACAGGTGCGTCCGACACGGCGTACCGTGATACCTGCACACGATTCGCCTGGCTCGCTGCTAATGGGACGCGCGGGCAGCTGCGGCGGACGAACTCGCGTCTGAGGAGACTAGTGCTGTGAGCGGGATCAAGACGACCGGCGAAAAGAAGATGATGTTCTTTTCCGGCCGCGCCCACCCCGAGCTTGCCGAGGAGATCGCGCACCAGCTCGGTGTCGGGATCGTTCCGACGAAGGCTTTCGACTTCGCCAATGGCGAGATCTACGTCCGCTACCAGGAGTCCGCTCGCGGCGCCGACTGCTTTCTGATCCAGAGCCACACGGCTCCGATCAATAAGTGGATCATGGAGCAGCTCATCATGATCGACGCGCTGAAGCGCGCGTCGGCCCGCTCCATCACGGTCATCGTGCCGTTCTACGGTTACGCGCGGCAGGACAAGAAGCACCGCGGACGTGAACCGATCTCGGCGCGTCTGGTCGCGGACCTGATGAAGACCGCCGGTGCTCACCGCATCCTGACGGTGGACCTGCACACGGACCAGATCCAGGGTTTCTTCGACGGCCCGGTGGACCACCTGTTCGCGCTGCCGATCCTGGCGGACTACGTGGGCGCGAAGGTGGACCGCTCGAAGCTGACCGTGGTCTCCCCGGACGCCGGTCGCGTGCGCGTGGCCGACCGCTGGTGCGACCGTCTCGGTGCGCCGCTGGCGATCGTCCACAAGCGCCGTGACAAGGACATCGCCAACCAGGTCACCGTGCACGAGGTCGTGGGTGACGTGAAGGGCCGCGTCTGCGTGCTCGTCGACGACATGATCGACACGGGTGGCACGATCTGCGCCGCCGCCGACGCCCTGTTCGCGCACGGCGCGGAGGACGTCATCGTGACGGCGACGCACGGTGTGCTCTCCGGTCCCGCGGCGGACCGGCTGAAGAACTCGAAGGTGAGCGAGTTCGTGTTCACGGACACGCTGCCGACGCCGGGCGAGCTGGAGCTCGACAAGATCACGGTCCTGTCGATCGCCCCGACCATCGCCTCCGCGGTGCGCGAGGTCTTCGAGGACGGCTCGGTGACCAGCCTCTTCGAGGGCGAAGCCTGATCTCCGTAGGGATCTCGCGCTAGAAGATCCATTTGGGTACGGCCTCCCTCCCCGAGTAGACTGCTGAAGTTGCTCGGCGAGGGAGGCCGTACTTCTGTTCTCGGAAGTGCCGGCTGTCCGTTATCGACGCGCTCTTCGTAGCAGGCCGTTCGTGGCCGGGTGACCATTTTCCCCAGTTCTACGAGGAGTTGAAGAGCATGTCCGAGGTCAAGCTTTCCGTCGAGACCCGCACCGAGTTCGGCAAGGGTGCCTCCCGCCGTCTGCGTCAGGTCGAGAAGGTTCCCGGTGTCGTCTACGGCCACGGCAACGACCCGCAGCACATCGTGCTCGACTCGCACGCCCTGATGCTGGCCCTGCGTACGCCGAACGTCCTGATCAACCTGGACATCGACGGCAAGAGCAACGAGCTGGTCATCCCGAAGTCCGTGCAGCGTGACGCGATCACGAGCTTCCTGGTCCACGTCGACCTGCTCCAGGTGAAGCTCGGCGAGAAGGTCACCGTCGAGCTCCCCGTCCACACCGAGGGCGAGCTGGCCCCGGGTGGCAACCTGCTCGAGCACGTGCTGAACACGCTGTCGGTCGAGACCGAGGCCACGCACATCCCCGAGTCGGTCGTCGTCTCCGTCGAGGGCCTCGAGGCCGGCGCGTCGATCCACGCCAAGGACATCACGCTGCCCAAGGGCACCACGCTGGCCACCGACGAGGACGCCGTCGTGCTCCAGGTCCTGGCCGCGCAGGCCGAGGAGGCCCCGGCCGAGGCCGAGGGCGACGAGGCCGCGGAGGCCTGAGCCTTCCAGGTCTGACCTGATGTACGGGGTGGTGGGCTCGGCCCACCACCCCGTATCTCTGTTTCGACGCACCCGACTCACCCGACGTACACCTAAGGAATGTGCATGTCCGACGAGAACGCTCCCTGGCTGATCGCCGGGCTCGGCAATCCCGGTCCCGAGTACGCGATGAACCGGCACAACGTCGGCTTCATGGTGGCCGATCTGCTGGCGCGGCGGATGGGCGCCAAGTTCAAGCGGGCGACCAAGGGGCAGGCGCAGGTGATCGAGGGGCGGATCGGTCCGCCCGGGCCGCTGAACCGCCGGGTGATCCTCGCGAAGCCGATGTCGTACATGAACGTCTCGGGTGGTCCCGTGACGGCGCTGTGCGACTTCTACAAGGTGCCGACGGAGCACATCGTGGCGATCCACGACGAGCTGGACATCGACTACGGGGTGCTGCGCCTGAAGCTGGGCGGTGGCGACAACGGGCACAACGGTCTGAAGTCGATCACGAAGTCGCTGGGCCCCGACTACCACCGGGTGCGGTTCGGGATCGGTCGGCCGCCGGGGCGGATGCAGGTCGCGGACTTCGTGCTGAAGGATTTCGCGTCGGTGGAGCGCAAGGAACTCGACTACTTCGTGGACCGGGCCGCCGACGCGGCGGAGGCGCTGGTGATCGAGGGCCTGGAGCGGGCCCAGTCGACGTACAACTCCTGACCTTTACCGACTGACCTGTACGGGCTGACCTGTACGGACTTGTCGGGGCGGAATTCCGCCGGGAGTTGACCGTATGCAGGGTCATGGCCAAGGATCCCGGCCATGTTGCCTGTTGCCCGTCAAATCGCGGCGGCCGTGGTCGCCGCGTTGCTGCTGATCGCCGGCGTGTGGGCCTCGTGGGGTGCGGCGCAGCACGTGACGTTCCCGGCGGGCCGTGAGCGCGGCACGATGACGGTGAGCCGGTGCGCGGAAGAGACCTGCACGGGACCGTTCTCACCGGCCTCCCCCACCGCCGTACGGCATGCGAGCGTGACGATCGACCGCTCGATCGGGGAGAAGAAGGGCGCGCGCTTCCCCGTGGTCCTCAAGCCGAGTTCGACGTCTGCGGTGCGCGCGGGCACCGCCGGGTTTCTGCACGCGTGGGTGCCGCTCGGTGGCTCGCTGTTGCTCGCGTCGGTGGTGCTCGCGGGCGGGATACGCCACCGGCGCCTCACGTGGATCACGGGAGGCGCCGGAATCGCGCTGCTGACGGCGGCCTTCGCCGCCGTCGGCTTCTAGAACCGCGGTCGGGTCAGCCGGTGTTGCGCAGGCCCGCGGCCACACCGTTCACGGTGAGCAGCAGGGCGCGGCCGAGCGTCGGGTCCGGGGTCTCGTCGGCGGCCGCCGCGTCGCGCTGCCGCTTGAGCAGGGCGACCTGGAGGTACGAGATCGGGTCGAGGTAGGCGTCGCGGATCGCGAACGTCTGCTTCAACACGGGCTGCGCGTCCAGGAGTTCGCTGCCCCCGGTGATGCGCAGGACCTCGGCGACGGTCAGCTCGTGCTCGGCGACGATGGCGTCGAAGACGTGCTTGAGGTCGTCCGGCACGAGGGTGTCGACGTAGTGCTTGGCGATCCGCAGGTCCGTCTTCGCGAGCGTCATCTCGACGTTGGAGATGAAGTTGCGGAAGAAGTGCCACCGCTCGTGCATCTCGTCGAGCACGGTGGCGCCGTGCCCCCGGGGTCCTGCCTCGCGCAGCGCCTTGAGGCCGGAGCCGACGCCGAACCAGCCGGGCACGATCTGCCGGGACTGGGTCCAGCCGAACACCCACGGGATGGCGCGCAGGCCGTCGAGCGAGATGCCCGAGCCGGGGCGGCGGGAGGGCCGCGAGCCGAGGTGCAGGTCGGCAAGCTGGTCGACGGGCGTGGAGGCGAGGAAGTAGTTCGGCAGGTCCGGGTCCTCGACGAGCCCCCGGTAGGCGTTGTGCGCGGCGTCGGAGACGACGTCCATCGCGGCGTCCCAGCGGGCGAGGGCCTCGTCGGACTGGCGCGGCGCCGTGTGCAGGGCGGAGGCCTGCAGTGTGGCCGCGACGGTCAGTTCCAGGTTCTCGCGGGCCAGGGACGGCACCAGGTACTTGTCGGAGATGACCTCGCCCTGCTCGGTCACCTTGATCTCGCCCTCCAGCGTTCCCCAGGGCTGGGCGAGGATCGCGTCGTGCGAGGGGCCGCCGCCGCGGCCGACGGTGCCGCCGCGGCCGTGGAAGAGGCGCAGGCGCACGCCGTAGCGGTGCGCGACGTCACGGAGTCGGCGCTGGGCGCGGTGGATCTCCCACTGCGAGGTGGTGATGCCGCCGAACTTGGAGGAGTCGGAGTAGCCGAGCATGACCTCCTGCACGTCCCCGTTGAGCGCGACGAGGCGCCGGTAGGACGGGTCGGAGAGCATGTCCTCCAGGATCGTGTCGGCGGCCTTCAGCTCGTCCGTCGTCTCCAGGAGCGGCACGATGCCGATCTTGGCCCAGCCCGCGTGCAGGTCGATGAGGCCCGCCTCGCGCGCGAGGACGGCCGCGGCGAACACGTCGTCGGCGCCCTGGCACATCGAGATGATGTACGACTCGATGACCTCGGGCCCGAACACGTCGAGGGCCCGCGTGATGGTGTGGAAGACGCCCAGCGTCTTCTCGCCGTCGGCGTCGAGCGGCGCCGGGGTCGGGGCCAGCGGCCTTCTGGACCGCAGCTCCTTGGCGAGCAGCTTGCCGCGGTAGTCGCGGGGCATGTCGGCGTAGCGCCAGGACTCCTCGCCGAGCCGGTCGAAGAGCTGGCCGAGCGTGTGGTGGTGCGCGTCCGCGTGCTCGCGTACGTCCATCGTGGCGAGCTGGAGGCCGAAGGCGGAGAGCGTACGGATCGTACGGTTCATGCGGCCTTCGGCGAACAGTCCGCCGCGGTGCTCGCGCAGCGAGGTCTGGATGATCGTCAGGTCGTGCAGCAGCTCGGCGGTGCCGAGGTAGTCGCGGCCTTCCTTGTGCGGCGTGTTCCTGGCGAGCCGCTCCTTGGTGTTCTCCAGCTTCTGCCGGATCGCGGTGGCCTTGAGCCGGTAGGGCTCCTCCGCGTTGAGCCGCTTGTAGCGGGGGCTGATCTCCGGGAGGCGCTCCAGGTCGCACTGGAGCGAGGTGAGCAGCTCCTCGGTGGCGCCCGTGTAGCGGATCGAGTTCGACAGGAAGCCGCGCAGCTCGTCGATCATGTCGAGCGCGTCGTTGATCCCGTGCTCGTGCTGGAGGATCAGGACGTCCCAGGTGACCTGCGGCGTCACGTTCGGGTTGCCGTCGCGGTCGCCGCCGATCCAGGTGCCGAAGGTGAGCGGGCGGCTGTCCTCGGGGAGCTGGTAGCCGACGCGCTCCAGCTCGGCGGTCAGGTCCTCCAGAACGTCGCCGACGGCGCCGGCGTGCAGTTCGTCCAGGTAATAGATCGCGTTACGGGACTCGTCCGTGACCTCGGGGCGTACGACGCGCAGCTCGTCCGTCTGCCACACCAGGTCGATGTTCTCGGCCAGGCGGATGTCGTAGCGCCGCCGGTCGGTCTCCAGGACCGGGGTCTCAAGGAGCTCGGCGATGCGGCGCAGCTTGCCGAGGACGGAGCGGCGGGCGGCCTCGGTGGGGTGGGCCGTGAAGACGGGTCGCACGTTCAGGTGCTTGACCGTGTCGCGCAGGTGGTCCGGGTCGGCGTCCTTGAGGCGGTCCGCGGTGCGGGCGAGCAGTCCGCCCTCGGCGGCCCGCATGGCGCGCAGCTCGCGGCCGCGGTGCACCTGCTCCGTCACGTTGGCCAGGTGGAAGTACGTGGAAAAGGCGCGGACCAGCTTGGCCGCGGTGTCCAGCTCGGTGCCGCGCAACAGCTCGGCGGCGGCCTCGCCGTCCTCGCGGGTCAGGCGGCGGACCTTTTCGACCAGGTCCAGCAGCTCAGGGCCCTCCTGGCGGACCAGGGTCTCGCCCAGGAGGTCACCGAGCCGACGGATGTCGGCGCGCAGCTCGGCGCTGGTGCTGGTCGCAGCGGTCTGTTCGTCGGCACTGCTCACAGGTGCGGCTCCTTGCAATGGTGAAGCACGTCGGGCACGTGGTGAAGCACGTCGGGAGGAAGGATCCCCGGATCCGGGTACACAACCCAGGGTGGAGATTCAGAGCGGACCGCGCTGTCCGACCGATTCCAAGGATATGTGCCACCGCCGACGGCGAGGTCGGAGCCTCGTGCCGCCCGGCTGCACGCTGACATACTTACGGTGCCGTAGGTTACGGAACCGTAGGCAAGCTGTCCGCGGATCCCCGTGGATCTCCTGACCCGTCTCAGCCCGTCTCAACCCTCGACTTACAGGGGACTCCCATGGTCACCAGTACCGATGTGATCGAAGACGCCGCCGGTCCGTCGTCAAAACCGCCCGCCACCTCGCATTCTGCGACACTCGGCGGCGAACAGAAGGGCTCCGTGGAGCAGATCACACTGCTCGCGTTCATCGCCGTCCCGTTCCTGGCGCTGCTCGCGGCGGTGCCGCTGGCCTGGGGGTGGGGAGTGAGCTGGCTCGACCTCGGGCTGCTCGTCGTCTTCTACTTCGTGGGCTGTCACGGCATCACGATCGGCTTCCACCGGTATTTCACGCACGGCTCCTTCAAGGCGAAGCGCCCGCTGCGGATCGCGCTGGCGATCATGGGTTCGCTCGCGGTGGAGGGCCCGGTCGTGCGCTGGGTCGCCGACCACCGCAAGCACCACAAGTTCTCCGACGCCGAGGGCGACCCGCACTCGCCGTGGCGGTACGGGGAGACGGTCCCGGCCCTGTTGAAGGGCCTGTGGTGGGCGCACATGGCCTGGATGTTCGACGAGGAGCAGACCTCGCAGGAGAAGTACGCCCCGGACCTGGTCAAGGACCCGGCGATCCGCGCGATCTCCCGCCAGTTCGTGCTGTGGACGCTGCTGTCGCTCGCCCTCCCCGCCCTGATCGGCGGCCTGGTCACCATGTCCTGGTGGGGCGCGTTCACGGCGTTCTTCTGGGGCTCGCTCGTCCGTGTGGCGCTGCTGCACCACGTCACGTGGTCCATCAACTCGATCTGCCACGCCGTCGGCAAGCGCCCCTTCAAGTCCCGCGACCGCTCCGGCAACGTGTGGTGGCTGGCGGTCCTGTCCTGCGGCGAGTCCTGGCACAACCTGCACCACGCGGACCCGACGTCGGCGCGGCACGGGGTGGAGCGCGGGCAGGTGGACTCCTCGGCCCGCCTGATCCGCTGGTTCGAGCAGCTGGGCTGGGCGCACGACGTGCGCTGGCCGTCCAAGGACCGCATCGCCTCGCGCCGCAAGGCGCAGGCCGTAGACGCCGGCTGACGCCCGCACGGCATGATGGACGACGTGGCGACCGACTCAGACACCCCGAGCAGCGACAAGCCCGACAAGCAACCCCGGCGTACGCGCCGGACCCGGATGACGGGGGCGGAGCGGCGCCAGCAGCTCCTGGAGATCGGTCGGGTCCTCTTCGCCGCCAAGGGCTTCGAGGGCACCTCCGTGGAGGAGATCGCGGCGAAGGCCGGGGTCTCCAAGCCGGTGGTGTACGAGCACTTCGGCGGCAAGGAGGGCCTGTACGCGGTGGTCGTGGACCGCGAGATGCGCCAGCTCCTGGACATGGTGACCGGTTCGCTGACCGCCGGGCACGCGCGTGAGCTGGTCGAGCAGGCGGCGTTCGCGCTCCTCGACTACATCGAGGAGCACACGGACGGCTTCCGCATCCTGGTCCGCGACTCCCCCATCCCGCAGTCCACGGGTTCTTTCGCGTCCCTGATCTCCGACATCGCTACGCAGGTGGAGGACATCCTGGGCCGCGAGTTCAAGTCCCGCGGCTTCGACCCGAAACTGGCGCCGCTGTACGCGCAGGCGCTGGTCGGGATGGTGGCGCTGACGGGTCAGTGGTGGCTGGACGCCCGCAAACCGAAGAAGGCGGAGGTTGCGGCGCACTTGGTGAACCTGGCGTGGCACGGCTTGGACGGGCTGGAGCCGAAGCCGCGACTGATAGGCCACCGGAAGAGCTGAGCCCCATCAAGCCCCGCCGGCGATTGAGGCGCGGGGTCCGGGGCGGAGCCCCGATCTTTTGGAGATCG
>NZ_JBEOVM010000076.1:0-30562 GCF_040295505.1 Streptomyces sp. NPDC002790
CGGGGCTTGATCTATCAAGCCCCGCCGGCGATTGAGGCGATCTTTCAAGCCCCTGCGGCGATTGAGCAGCGGGGTCCGGGGCAGAGCCCCGTGTCCGGGGGACGGCGCCGCATCACCAGTCGACATCCTCCGGGACGGGCTCGTACTGGTCGTCATGCGGCGGCTCATCAGGCCACGGCCCGTCATCCCGCACCGCCCCGGCGGACCCCCGCAACCCCGCCAAAACCCCCAGCACACCCTCGCCCCACGTCGCCAACTTCTTCTCCCCGACCCCACCGATCGTCCCCAACTGGGCCAGCGACGTGGGCTGTTGCAGCGCGATCTCACTGAGCGTCGCATTCTGGAAGATGACGTACGCCGGCACCCCGTGCTCCTTCGCCTGCGCCCCCCGCCAGGCCCGCAACGCCTCGAAGACCGGCGCCACCTCCGCCGGCAGCTCGACCGCGGGCGCCTTGGCCTTGCGCTCACGGGCCGCCGCCGCACGCGGCGCCGGCTTCGGCTCCTTGCGCAGCCGCACCTCCCGCTGCCGCCCCAGCACGGTGCCGCTCTCCTCGGTGAGCACCAGCGTCCCGTATTCGCCCTCGACCGCGATGAGCCCCTGCGCCAGCAACTGCCGTACGACGCCCCGCCATTCGGCCTCCGCCAGCTCCTCGCCGATCCCGAAGACGGACAGCTGATCGTGGTCGAACTGGATGACCTTGGCGCTGCGCTTGCCGAGCAGGATGTCGATGATCTGGCCCGCGCCGAACTTCTGCCGCCGCTCTCTCTCGAGGCGCACCACAGTCGAAAGGATCTTCTGCGCGGCGACCGTGCCGTCCCACGTCTCGGGCGGCGACAGGCAGGTGTCGCAGTTGCCGCAGGCCTCGGCGCCCTCCTGCCCGAAGTACGTGAGCAGCTGGGACCGGCGGCACTGTGCCGTCTCACACAGCGCCAGCATCGAGTCGAGGTGGGCGGAGGCGCGGCGCCGGAACGCCTCGTCCCCCTCGCCCATGTTGATCAGCTTCCGCTGCTGGACCACGTCCTGCAGCCCGTACGCCATCCACGCCGTCGACGGCAGTCCGTCACGCCCGGCGCGGCCGGTCTCCTGGTAATAGCCCTCGACGGACTTCGGCAGGTCGAGGTGCGCGACGAACCGGACGTCCGGCTTGTCGATGCCCATGCCGAACGCGATGGTCGCGCAGACGATGAGGCCCTCCTCGCGCAGAAACCGCGACTGGTGCCTCGCACGCGTGCCCGCGTCCAGGCCCGCGTGGTACGGCACCGCCTCGATCCCGTTGCGACTGAGGAACTCGGCCGTCGCCTCCACGGACTTGCGGGACAGGCAGTACACGATGCCCGCGTCGCCCTCGTGCTCCTGCTGGAGGAAGCCGAGCAGCTGCTTCTTCGGGTCCGCCTTGCCGATGATCCGGTACTGGATGTTGGGCCGGTCGAAGCTCGCCACGAAGTGCTTGGCGTCCGGCATGCCCAGACGCTGGGTGATCTCCTCGTGCGTGGCATGCGTCGCCGTCGCGGTCAGGGCGAGGCGCGGCACGTCCGGCCAGTTCCGGCCGAGCACCGACAGGGACAGATAGTCGGGACGGAAGTCGTGGCCCCACTGGGCGACACAGTGCGCCTCGTCGATCGCGAAGAGGGAGATCTTGCCGCGCGACAGCAGCCTGAGCGTGGAGTCGAGACGCAACCGCTCCGGCGCCAGATAGAGCAGGTCGAGCTCGCCCGCGAGGAACTCCGCCTCCACCAGGCGGCGCTCCTCGAAGTCCTGCGTCGAGTTCATGAACCCGGCGCGCACCCCGAGCGCCCGCAGCGCGTCCACCTGGTCCTGCATCAGCGCGATCAGGGGCGAGACGACGATTCCCGTGCCGGCCCTCACCAGCGCCGGGATCTGGTAGCACAGCGACTTGCCGCCACCAGTCGGCATGAGCACGACGGCGTCCCCACCGCCCACCACGTGATCGATGATCGCTTCCTGCTCACCGCGGAAGGCGTCGTACCCGAAGACCCGGTGGAGCGTGGCTAGCGCCTCGCTCCCGGTCACCTCGCTCATACCCTGTGTCCCGTCCATCGCCCTGTCCCCGTGCGTCCAGCTCGTCTCGACTTCTCCAGTAACGATAGGGGTCCGGACCGACACCCCGGAAAGTTATCCACAGGCTGGGGGCATTCCCGGGACATATGGAGGCCCGGCCCCCTCCCAGGGACCGGGCCTCGACCACGCGCGACGGCGGCGGTACCGCTACCGCACGAACACCCCGGCCTGGCCCGCCAGGTCCAGGAAGTACTGCGGCGCGAGCCCCAGCACGATGGTGACCGCGACGCCCACCCCGATCGTCGTCATGGTCAGCGGCGACGGCACGGCCACGGTCGGCCCGTCCGCCTTCGGCTCGCTGAAGAACATGAGGACGATCACGCGGATGTAGAAGAACGCGGCGATCGCCGAGGACACGACACCGACCACGACGAGCGCACCCGCGCCACCCTCGGCCGCCGCCTTGAACACGGCGAACTTGCCCGCGAACCCGGAGGTGAGCGGGATACCGGCGAAGGCCAGCAGGAACACCGCGAAGACCGCAGCCACCAGCGGCGATCTGCGCCCGAGCCCCGCCCACTTCGACAGGTGCGTCGCCTCGCCCCCCGCGTCGCGCACCAGTGTCACCACGGCGAAGGCACCGATGGTCACGAAGGAGTACGCGCCCAGGTAGAAGAGGACGGACGAGACACCTTCGGGCGTCGTCGCGATGACACCGGCCAGGATGAAGCCGGCGTGCGCGATCGAGGAGTACGCGAGGAGTCGCTTGATGTCGGTCTGCGTGATCGCGACGATCGCGCCGCCCAGCATCGTGACGATGGCGATGGCCCACATGACAGGACGCCAGTCCCAGCGCATCCCCGGCAGGACGACGTAGAGCAGACGCAGCAGCGCGCCGAAGGCCGCGACCTTCGTGGCCGCCGCCATGAACCCGGTCACCGGCGTCGGCGCGCCCTGGTACACGTCCGGCGTCCACATGTGGAACGGCACGGCGCCGACCTTGAACAGCAGGCCCATGCCGACCAGCGCCATGCCGATGAGCAGCAGCGCGTCGTTGCCCATGGTGTCGGCGAGGGCCGGGTCCACGTTCTGGATCGAGCCGTCGACGACGCTCGCGATCGTGGCGTACGAGACGGAGCCCGCGTAGCCGTACAGGAGCGCGATGCCGAACAGGGTGAAGGCGGACGCGAAGGCGCCGAGCAGGAAGTACTTGACCGCGGCCTCCTGCGACATGAGCCGCTTGCGGCGGGCCACGGCGCACAGCAGGTACAGCGGGAGCGAGAAGACTTCCAGGGCGATGAACAGCGTCAGCAGGTCGTTCGCCGCGGGGAAGACCAGCATGCCGCCGATCGCGAAGAGCGCCAGAGGGAACACCTCGGTGGTGGTGAACCCGGCCTTTATGGCCGCCTTTTCGCTGTCACTGCCGGGCACGGAGGCGGCCTGCGCGGCGAACGAGTCGACGCGGTTGCCGTGTGCCTCCGGGTCGAGCCGCCGCTCGGCGAACGTGAAGATCGCGACGATCCCGGACAGCAGGATGACCCCTTGGAGGAACAGCGCCGGGCCGTCCACGGCGATCGCGCCCATGGCCGCGATGTGTGCCTTCGTCGTCCCGTATCCGCCGGCCGCGAGCCCCACGACCGCCGCGAAGGCGGCCGCGAGCGCGACGACGGCGAGGAACACCTGCACGTAATAGCGGGAGCGGCGCGGCACGAAGGCCTCGACCAGGATCCCCAGGACGGCGGCACCGATGACGATCAAGGTCGGCGACAATTGCGCGTACTCGATCTTCGGGGCGTCGATCTTGGAGATCCCCTCTTGAACGGGCCCCGCGGCCACCGTTGTCCACAGGCTGTGGACAGAAGAAGCACTCACCAGTGCACTCATTTGTGAGCCGCCTCCACTTCCGGCTTCGGGTCCTTCTTGTGGACGTCGGACAGGGTGTGCTTGACCGCCGGGTTCACCAGCTCGGTGAGCGGCTTCGGGTAGACGCCGAGGAAGATCAGTACGCCGATCAGCGGGACCACGACCGCGAGCTCACGCACCCGCAGGTCCGCGATGCCCTGGGTCGACGGCTTCACCGGGCCCGTCATGGTGCGCTGGTAGAGGACCAGCGTGTAGAGCGCGGCGAGCACGATGCCGAAGGTGGCGATGATGCCGATCACCGGGTAGCGCGTGAACGTGCCGACCAGGACCAGGAATTCGCTCACGAAGGGCGCGAGACCCGGTAGCGAGAGGGTGGCGAGGGAACCGATCAGGAACGTACCGGCGAGCACCGGGGCGACCTTCTGCACGCCTCCGTAGTCCGTGATGAGCCGCGAGCCGCGCCGCGAGATCAGGAAGCCGGCGACCAGCATCAGCGCCGCCGTCGAGATCCCGTGGTTGACCATGTAGAGCGTCGCGCCGGACTGGCCCTGGCTGGTCATCGCGAAGATGCCCATGATGATGAAGCCGAAGTGCGAGATCGACGCGTAGGCGATCAGGCGCTTGATGTCGCGCTGGCCGACCGCGACCAGCGCGCCGTAGACGATGCTGATCAAGGCGAGCACCAGGATCGCGGGCGTCGCCCACTTGCTCGCCTCCGGGAACAGCTGGAGGCAGAAGCGGAGCATCGCGAACGTGCCGACCTTGTCGACAACTGCCGTGATCAGTACGGCGACCGGGGTGGTGGCCTCCCCCATCGCGTTCGGCAGCCAGGTGTGCAGCGGCCACAGCGGGGCCTTCACCGCGAAGGCGAAGAAGAAGCCCAGGAAGAGCAGGCGCTCGGTGTTGGTCGCCATGTCGAGCGAGCCGCTCGCGCGGGCTTCCGCGATCTCCGAGAGCGAGAAGGTCCCGGCCACTACGTAGAGGCCGATGACGGCCGCCAGCATGATGAGGCCGCCGACCAGGTTGTAGAGGAGGAACTTGACGGCCGCGTACGAGCGTTGGGTCGCGGCCTCCTTCTCGCCGTGCGGGCCCGCCCGGTCCCCGAAGCCGCCGATGAGGAAGTACATCGGGATGAGCATGGCTTCGAAGAAGATGTAGAACACGAAGACGTCGGTGGCCGCGAAGGAGATGATCACCATCGCCTCGACGAGGAGGATCAGGGCGAAGAAGCCCTGCGTCGGCCGCCACCGTGTGTTCCCGGTCTCCTGCGGGTCGGCGTCGTGCCAGCCCGCGAGGATCACGAACGGGATCAACAGCGCGGTCAGCGCGATGAGCGCCACCCCGATGCCGTCCACACCCAGCTCGTAGCGGACCCCGAAGTCGGCGATCCACGCGTGGGATTCGGTGAGTTGGAAGCGTCCGCCGCCCGGGTCGAAGCGGACGGCGACCACCGCCGCGAGGACCAGAGTGGCAGCTGAGAACAACAGCGCGAGCCACTTGGCCGCGGTGCGCTGCTTCGCCGGAACCGCGGCCGTGGCGATCGCGCCCACGGCCGGCAGTACCGCCGTCGCTGTCAGAAGAGGAAAGGACATCGGGTATCAGACCGCCCTCATCAGCAGGGTCACCGCGGCGATGAGCGCCGCGCCGCCGAACATCGAGACGGCGTACGAGCGCACGTAGCCGTTCTGGAGTTTGCGCAGCCGACCGGAGAGGCCGCCGACCGAGGCCGCCGTCCCGTTGACCACCCCGTCGACCAGGGTGTGGTCGACGTATACGAGGGAGCGCGTCAGGTGCTCGCCACCGCGCACCAGGACGACATGGTTGAAGTCGTCCTGGAGCAGGTCACGCCGTGCGGCGCGGGTGAGCAGCGAGCCGCGCGGGGCGACGACGGGAACCTCGCGGCGCCCGTACTGGACCCAGGCGAGACCCACGCCGATCACCAGGCACACCATGGTGGCTCCGGTGACCACGCCCGCGCTGATGGGCGCGTGCCCGTGGTCGTGCCCGGTGACGGGCTCCAGCCAGTGCAGGAAACGGTCCCCGATGGAGAAGAAGCCACCGGCGAAGACCGAGCCGACCGCGAGCACGATCATCGGGATCGTCATGGAGGACGGGGACTCGTGCGGGTGCGGCTCATGGCCGTCAGCGTCCGGCTGCCAGCGCTTCTCGCCGAAGAACGTCATGATCATCACGCGCGTCATGTAGAAGGCGGTGATGGCCGCGCCCAGGAGGGCGACGCCCCCGAGGATCCAGCCTTCCGTACCGCCCTTGGCGAACGCCGCCTCGATGATCTTGTCCTTGGAGAAGAAGCCGGACAGACCCGGGAAACCGATGATCGCCAGATACCCGAGCCCGAACGTCACGAAGGTGACCGGCATGTACTTCCGCAGGCCGCCGAACTTCCTCATGTCGACCTCGTCGTTCATGCCGTGCATGACCGAACCGGCGCCGAGGAACAGCCCCGCCTTGAAGAAGCCGTGCGTCACCAGGTGCATGATCGCGAACACATAGCCGATGGGGCCGAGGCCCGCGGCGAGGATCATGTAGCCGATCTGCGACATCGTCGAGCCGGCCAGCGCCTTCTTGATGTCGTCCTTGGCGCAACCGACGATCGCACCGAACAGCAGCGTGACCGCGCCGACGATGGTGACCACCAACTGCGCGTCGGGCGCCGCGTTGAAGATCGCGCCGGAGCGGACGATCAGGTAGACCCCCGCGGTCACCATGGTCGCGGCGTGGATGAGGGCCGAGACCGGGGTTGGGCCCTCCATCGCGTCCCCGAGCCAGGACTGCAGCGGGACCTGCGCCGACTTGCCGCACGCGGCGAGCAACAGCATCAGGCCGATCGCCGTCAGCTTGCCTTCACCGGTGTCACCGACGCTGTCGAGGACGGGCTTGAAGGCGAACGTCCCGAACGTCGTGAACATCAGCATGATCGCGATCGACAGACCCATGTCGCCGACGCGGTTGACCAGGAACGCCTTCTTCGCGGCCGTGGCCGCGCTCGGCTTGTGCTGCCAGAAGCCGATGAGCAGGTACGAGGCGAGGCCCACACCCTCCCAGCCGACGTACAGGAGCAGGTAGTTGTCGGCGACGACCAGGAGGAGCATCGCCGCGACGAACAGGTTCAGGTAGCCGAAGAAGCGGCGGCGCCGCTCGTCGTGCTCCATGTAGCCGATCGAGTACAGGTGGATCAGCGTGCCCACACCGGAGATCAGCAGGACGAACGTCATCGACAGCTGGTCCAGCTGGAAGGCGACGTCCGCCTGGAAACCCTCGACGGGGATCCAGCTGAACAGGTGCTGGCTGAGCGTGCGGTCCTCGGGGCCCCTGCCGAGCATGTCGGTGAAGAGCACGACGGCGACCACGAAGGAGACGGCCGCGAGCAGCGTGCCGAGCAGATGACCCACCCGGTCCAACGCCCGCCCACCGCACAGCAGTACGGCCGCTCCGAGCAGTGGCGCTGCGACGAGCAGCGCGATCAGGTTCTCTGAGTTCATCGGTTCAGCGACCCCTTACAGCTTCATCAGGCTGGCGTCGTCGACCGAGGCCGAGTGGCGGGAACGGAACAGCGACACGATGATCGCGAGCCCGACCACGACCTCCGCGGCGGCGACGACCATCGTGAAGAACGCGATGATCTGCCCGTCGAGATTGCCGTGCATCCGGGAGAACGCGACGAACGCGAGGTTGCACGCGTTCAGCATCAGCTCGATGCACATGAACACGACGATCGCGTTCCGCCTGATGAGCACGCCGGTGGCGCCGATCGTGAACAACAGGGCGGCGAGATACAGGTAGTTGACCGGATTCACTTCGACGCCTCCTCGGCCCGGTCGCGGTCCGAGCGCTCCAGGCGGTCGGACGACCGCTGCTCCAGAGCCTTCAGATCACTCATCGCCTCACCGGAGACATCCCGGATCTGACCGCGCTCGCGCAGCGTCTGCATGACCGTGAGCTCCGAGGGGGTGCCGTCGGGCAGCAGTCCCGCGACGTCCACCGCGTTGTGCCGGGCGTAGACGCCCGGGGCGGGCAGCGGCGGGAGGTGCTTGCCCTCGCGCACCCGCTCCTCGGCCATCTCGCGCTGTGTCTTGGCCCGTTCGGTGCGCTCGCGGTGCGTGAGCACCATCGCGCCGACCGTGGCCGTGATCAGCAGGGCGCCGGTGATCTCGAAGGCGAAGACGTACTTGGTGAAGATGAGGGACGCCAGGCCCTCCACGTTCCCCCCGGCGTTCGCCTTGCCCAGTCCGTTGAACCGCGTCAGCGAGGCCTGTCCGATCCCCGCGATGAGCAGCACACCGAAGCCGAGCCCGCACAGGGCGGCGAGCCAGCGCTGCCCCTTGATGGTCTCCGTCAGGGAGTCCGCCGCGGTGACGCCGACGAGCATCACCACGAAGAGGAACAGCATCATGATCGCGCCCGTGTAGACGACGATCTGCACGATGCCCAGGAAGTACGCCCCGTTGGCCAGGTAGAAGATCGCCAGGATGATCATGGTGCCGGCCAGGCACAGGGCGCTGTGCACGGCCTTCTTCATCAGGATCGTGCACAGGGCGCCGATGACGGCGACCGTGCCGAGAATCCAGAACTGGAAGGCCTCACCGGTGGAGGTGCCCGCGGCGAGCGTGGCCGCCTCGGCGAGCCGCGCGCTCATACGTCCACCTCCTCGGCGTCCTCGGAGGGCTTCTCGCCCTTGGAGACGGCCACTTGGCGCTCCGTGCCGGGCGCCGCCTCGGTGACGAGACCCCGGTAGTAGTCCTGCTCGTCCGTGCCGGGGAAGATCGAGTGCGGGCTTTCGACCATGCCCTCGTCGAGCCCGGCGAGCAGCTGCTCCTTGGTGTAGATGAGGTTGGCGCGGCTGCTGTCGGCCAGCTCGAACTCGTTCGTCATCGTCAGCGCGCGCGTGGGGCACGCCTCGATGCACAGTCCGCACAGAATGCAGCGCGCGTAGTTGATCTGGTAGACGCGGCCGTAGCGCTCACCCGGCGAGTAACGCTCCTCCTCCGTGTTGTCCGCGCCCTCCACGTAGATCGCGTCCGCCGGGCAGGCCCAGGCGCACAACTCGCAGCCGATGCACTTCTCCAGGCCGTCCGGATGGCGGTTGAGCTGGTGCCTGCCGTGGAAGCGGGGAGCAGTGGTCTTCGGTTGCTCCGGGTACTGCTCGGTCAGCCGCTTCTTGAACATGGCCTTGAAGGTCACACCGAAGCCGGCGACGGGGTTCTGGAACCCCGGCTCTGTGTCCTTCTGGTGGCCGGAGTCGGTCTCTTCAGCCATCGGACGCCTCCTTTCCTTCGCGAGATCCGCCGAGCGACTCGTCACTCTGAGTATCGGGGCCACCACTGACAATCAGCTCCCGCTCCCGGCGGGAACGCCTGCGCGGCACGGGTGGCGGCGTCTGTCCTGGCAACGGCGGCACGGGGAATCCGCCCGCCATCGGGTCGAAGGCGGCGGGCTCTTCGGCGGCCTCCCGCTGCTTGGCCCCGCGATCGCGGAAGATGTCCACGACGAACGACAGGAGCAGGATCACAAGGATCGCGGCGCCGACGTACAGGGCGATGGAGGCGAAGTCGTAGTTCTCGTTGCGCAGCGTCCGCACGGTCGCCACCAGCATCAGCCACACCACGGAGACCGGGATGAGGACCTTCCAGCCGAGCTTCATCAGCTGGTCGTAGCGGACACGAGGCAGCGTGCCGCGCAGCCAGATGAAGAAGAACAGCAGCAGCTGGACCTTGATGACGAACCAGAGCATCGGCCACCAGCCGTGGTTCGCGCCCTCCCAGAACGTGGAGACCGGCCACGGTGCGCGCCAGCCGCCCAGGAAGAGCGTCACGGACACCGCCGAGACCGTCACCATGTTCACGTACTCGGCGAGCATGAACATCGCGAACTTGATGGACGAGTACTCGGTGTTGAAGCCGCCGACGAGGTCGCCCTCGGACTCCGGCATGTCGAACGGGGCGCGGTTCGTCTCGCCGACCATCGTCACGATGTAGATCAGGAACGAGACCGGCAGCAGCACGATGTACCAGCGGTCGTGCTGCTGGGCGACGATCTCCGAGGTCGACATCGAGCCCGAGTAGAGGAACACCGAGGCGAAGGCCGCGCCCATCGCGATCTCGTACGAGATCATCTGCGCGCAGGACCGCAAGCCGCCGAGCAGCGGATACGTCGACCCGGACGACCAGCCCGCGAGGACGATGCCGTAGATGCCGACGGAGGCGACCGCGAGGATGTAGAGCATCGCGATCGGCAGGTCGGTGAGCTGCATCGTCGTGCGGTGGCCGAAGATCGAGACCTCGTTGCCCGCGGGGCCGAACGGGATCACGGCGATCGCCATGAAGGCGGGGATCGCAGCGATGACCGGCGCAAGGACGTAGACCACCTTGTCGGCCCGCTTGACGATCACGTCTTCTTTGAGCATCAGCTTGATGCCGTCGGCGAGCGACTGGAGCATGCCCCAGGGGCCGTGCCGGTTCGGACCGATGCGCAGCTGCATCCAGGCGACGACCTTGCGCTCCCACACGATGGAGAACAGGACCGTCACCATCAGGAAGGCGAAGCAGAAGACCGCCTTGACGACGACGAGCCACCAGGGGTCGCGGCCGAACATCGACAGGTCTTCCAACGCGAGTGGGTTCATGACTGCACCTCCGGGACTCCGGCGGCGACGGCCGGGCCGATCTTCACCAGGTCACCGGGGACGGCCCCGGTGTCCGAAGCGACGCCGCCGCCCTCGGAGTTGAGCGGCAGCCACACGACGCGGTCGGGCATCTCGGTGACCTGGAGCGGGAACGCGACGCTGCCGAGCGCCCCGGTGACCGTCAGTACGTCGCCGTCCTTCACGCCCGCCTCGGCGGCGGTCGTGGCGGACACGCGCGCGTGGGCGGCGTGCCGGGTCCCGGCGAGCGCGTCGTCGCCCTCCTGGAGGCGGCCCTGGTCCAGCAGTAGCCGGTGTCCTGCGAGGACGGCCTCTCCGGAGGAGGGGCTCGGCAGCTGACCTGTCGTCTCCAGGGGCTCGGTCGCGTGCGGGCCTTCCCAGTTGCCGAGGCGGTCCAACTCGCCGCGCAGCGAGCGCAGATCGGGGAGCCCCAAGTGGACGTCCATGGCGTCCGCCACCATCTGCAGCACGCGCGCGTCCGTGGGCGCGACGCGCCGCGTCATCTGGTCGGGCTTCAGCGCCGCCTCGAACATCCGGGCGCGGCCCTCCCAGTTGAGGAACGTGCCCGCCTTCTCGGCGACCGCGGCCACCGGAAGGACGACGTCGGCGTGGTCGGCGACCTCGCTGGGCCGCTGCTCAAGGGAGATCAGGAACCCCACCTCGTGAAGGGCTTCACGCGCGCGTGCCGGGGACGGCAGGTCGGCGACCTCGACCCCGGCCACCACAAGCGCCCCCAGTTCGCCGGTGGCCGCGGCCTCCACGATCTGCCCGGTGTCCCGCCCGAAGCGGTGCGGCAGTTCGGCCACGCCCCAGGCTGCGGCGACCTGGTCCCGCGCGCGCGAGTCGGTCGCGGGCCTGCCGCCCGGCAGCAGCGAGGGCAGCGCGCCCGCCTCGACGGCGCCGCGCTCACCGGCCCGCCGCGGGATCCACACCAGCTCGGCCCCGGTCGCGGAAGCGGCCCGTACGGCGGCGGTGAGCCCGCCCGTCACGGACGCGACCCGCTCACCGACGACGATCACGGCGCCTTCGCCGCGCAGCGCCTGCGCGGCGTCCGCTCCCCCGTCCTCGAGGCCGACCCCGGAGGCCAGCGCGTCCAGCCACTCGGGCTCGGTGCCGGGAGCGGCCGGCAGCAGCGTGCCACCCGCCTTCTCCAGGCCGCGCGTCGCATACGTAGAGAGCGAGTAGACCTTCTGCCCGTGTCCCCGCCACGCCTTGCGGAGCTTGAGGAAGACGCCGGGCGCCTCCTCCTCCGACTCGAACCCGACGAGGAGTACGGCCGGAGCCTTCTCCAGCTTCGTGTACGTGACCCCGCTGCCGTCCAGGTCGCGACCGCGACCGGCGACGCGTGCCGCCAGGAAGTCGGCCTCCTCGCTGCTGTGCACGCGCGCGCGGAAGTCGATGTCGTTCGTGTCGAGGGCGATGCGCGTGAACTTGCTGTACGCGTACGCGTCCTCGACCGTGAGCCGGCCACCGGTGAGCACGCCGGTGCGGCCGCGGGCGGCGGCGAGCCCGCGCGCGGCAGTCTCCAGCGCCTCAGGCCAGGAAGCGGGCCGCAGTTCACCGCTCTCCGCGTCCCGTACGAGGGGGTGGGTGAGCCGGTCGGGCTTCTGCGCGTAGCGGAAGCCGAAGCGGCCCTTGTCGCAGACCCACTCCTCGTTGACCTCGGGGTCGTTGGCCGCGAGGCGGCGCATGACCTTGCCGCGCCGGTGGTCGGTACGGGTCGCGCAGCCGCCCGCGCAGTGCTCGCACACACTCGGCGACGACACGAGGTCGAAGGGCCGGGAGCGGAATCGGTACGCCGCCGAGGTCAGCGCGCCGACCGGGCAGATCTGGATCGTGTTCCCGGAGAAGTACGACTCGAAGGGGTCGCCCTCACCCGTGCCGACCTGCTGGAGCGCGCCGCGCTCGATCAGCTCGATCATCGGGTCGCCCGCGATCTGGTTGGAGAACCGGGTGCAGCGGGCGCACAGCACGCACCGCTCGCGGTCGAGCAGCACCTGCTTCGAGATCGGCACCGGCTTCTCGTAGGTGCGCTTCTTGCCCTCGAAACGCGAGTCGGCCTGGCCGTGCGACATGGCCTGGTTCTGCAACGGGCACTCGCCGCCCTTGTCACAGACCGGACAGTCGAGGGGGTGGTTGATGAGCAGCAGCTCCATGACCCCCTTCTGCGCCTTCTCGGCGACCGGGGAGGAGAGCTGACTCTTGACCACCATGCCGTCGGTGCAGGTGATGGTGCAGGACGCCATCGGCTTGCGCTGGCCCTCCACCTCCACGATGCACTGCCGGCAGGCGCCCGCCGGGTCCAGCAGCGGGTGGTCGCAGAAGCGCGGGATCTCGATGCCGAGCATCTCGGCGGCCCGGATGACCAGGGTCCCCTTGGGGACGCTGATCTCGATGCCGTCGATGGTGAGGGAGACGAGGTCCTCGGGCGGAACAGCCGCCTCGCCGCCCCCGGAGGGAGCGTTGGTCGTGACGGTCACGCGTTCACCTCCGTGCGGTGCTTGTCGCCCCGGCCTGCCCAGAGCGTGGACTTGGCCGGGTCGAAGGGGCAGGCCTTGCCCGTGATGTGCTGCTCGTACTCCTCGCGGAAGTACTTGAGCGAGGAGAAGATCGGCGAGGCGGCGCCGTCGCCGAGGGCGCAGAACGACTTGCCGTTGATGTTGTCGGCGATGTCGTTCAGCTTGTCGAGGTCGGACATGGTGCCCTTGCCGGCCTCGATGTCTCGGAGCAACTGCACGAGCCAGTACGTGCCTTCACGGCACGGCGTGCACTTGCCGCAGGACTCGTGGGCGTAGAACTCGGTCCACCTTGTGACCGCGCGCACAACGCAGGTCGTCTCGTCGAAGCACTGCAGCGCCTTGGTGCCGAGCATCGATCCGGCGGCGCCGACACCCTCGTAGTCCAGGGGCACATCGAGGTGCTCCTCGGTGAACATCGGGGTCGAACTGCCGCCCGGGGTCCAGAACTTGAGGCGGTGGCCCGGCCGCATGCCGCCGCTCATGTCGAGCAGCTGACGCAGTGTGACGCCGAGCGGGGCCTCGTACTGGCCGGGGCTCACGACGTGGCCGCTGAGCGAGTAGAGCGTGAAGCCGGGTGACTTCTCGCTCCCCATCGATTTGAACCAGTCCTTCCCCCGATTGATGATTGCGGGAACCGACGCGATGGACTCGACGTTGTTCACCACAGTGGGGCACGCGTAGAGGCCCGCGACGGCAGGGAAGGGGGGACGGAGTCGCGGCTGACCACGGCGGCCCTCGAGCGAGTCCAGGAGTGCGGTCTCCTCACCACAGATGTACGCGCCCGCGCCGGCGTGCACGGTGAGTTCAAGGTTGAGACCGGACCCGAGGATGTTCTGCCCGAGATACCCCGCGGCGTAGGCCTCGCGCACGGCCTCGTGCAAGCGCCGCAGTACGGGGACCACTTCACCCCGAAGGTAGATGAACGCGTGCTCCGAACGGATCGCGTAACAGGCGATCACGATGCCCTCAATGAGGCTGTGCGGATTGGCGTAGAGGAGCGGGATGTCCTTGCAGGTCCCCGGCTCCGATTCGTCGGCGTTGACAACTAGATAGTGCGGCTTGCCGTCTCCCTGCGGGATGAACTGCCACTTCATCCCCGTCGGGAATCCGGCGCCACCACGCCCGCGGAGCCCCGCGTCCTTCACATACGCGATCAGGTCGTCCGGTGCCATGGCGAGGGCCTTGCGCAGCCCCTCGTATCCCTCGTGCCGGCGGTACACATCCAAAGACCAGGACTTGTCCTGGTCCCAGAAGGCCGACAGGACCGGAGAGAGCAGCTTCTCCGGGCTGGTGTCGTTGTTCTCGATCTCGGCTGCCAAGGTCATCACTCCCCCTCCTCGGCGGTCGGTCCCGCTGGGTGCTGCGGGTCGGAGGCCGACGTGTCCTGCGGCGCGTCGTGCGAGCTCAAGTGCTCGGTGGGCGAAGGGTCGTGGGCCGGATCGCCCTCGACGTTCTCGGCGCGCGGGTGGACCACGCGCGCGGGCTCCGTCTCGCCCTTGGCCAGGCGGAGCCCGATCAGCGAGGCGGGCCCCGCGCTGCCACCCGCCTCGACGGCACCGGCACGCTCGTCGGGGAAGCCGGCCAGGATGCGCGCGGTCTCCTTGAAGGTGCACAAGGGAGCCCCGCGCGTGGGTGACACCTCCGACCCCGCGCGCAGATCGTCGACGAGCTGCTTGGCGGTGTCGGGCGTCTGGTTGTCGAAGAACTCCCAGTTGACCATCACCACGGGAGCAAAATCACAAGCGGCATTGCACTCGATGTGCTCCAGCGTGATTTTACCGTCGTCCGTCGTCCCGTTGTTGCCGACGCCGAGGTGCTCCTGGAGCGACTCGAAGATGGCGTCGCCACCCATGACGGCGCACAACGTGTTGGTGCAGACGCCCACCTGGTAGTCGCCGCTCGGCTTCCTGCGGTACATCGTGTAGAAGGTCGCGACGGCCGTGACCTCGGCGGTGGTCAGGCCGAGCATGTCCGCGCAGAACTGCATTCCGGTCCGCGTGACGTGCCCCTCCTCCGACTGCACGAGGTGCAGCAGCGGAAGCAGCGCCGAGCGGGAGCCGGGGTAGCGGGAGATGACCTCCTTCGCGTCGGCCTCCAGGCGGGTTCGGACGTCGTCCGGGTACGCGGGCGCGGGCAGTTGTGGCATGCCCAGACTCACGCCCTGCTCCGAAGAACTGGTGGTCACCGGTCGACGCCTCCCATCACGGGGTCGATGGACGCGACGGCGACGATGACGTCGGCGACCTGGCCGCCCTCGCACATCGCCGCCATGGCCTGAAGGTTGGTGAAGGACGGGTCGCGGAAGTGGACCCTGAACGGGCGGGTGCCGCCGTCGGACACGGCGTGCACACCCAGTTCGCCCTTGGGCGACTCCACGGCCGTGTACGTCTGTCCCGGTGGGACGCGGAAGCCCTCGGTCACCAGCTTGAAGTGGTGGATGAGGGCCTCCATGGAGGTGCCCATGATGTTCTTGATGTGGTCGAGCGAGTTGCCGAGACCGTCCGGTCCGAGGGCCAGTTGGGCGGGCCAGGCGATCTTCTTGTCGCCGACCATGACCGGACCCGGCTCCAGCCGGTCCAGGCACTGTTCGACGATGCGCAGCGACTGGCGCATCTCCTCCAGGCGGATCAGGAAGCGCCCGTAGGAGTCGCAGGTGTCGGCGGTCGGGATGTCGAATTCGTAGTTCTCGTAGCCGCAGTACGGCTGCGCCTTGCGCAGGTCGTGCGGCAGGCCGGCGGATCGCAGCACAGGACCTGTGGCGCCGAGGGCCATGCAGCCCGCGAGGTCGAGGTAGCCGACGTCCTGCATACGGGCCTTGAAGATGGGGTTCCCGGTGGCGAGCTTGTCGTACTCGGGAAGGTTCTTCTTCATCTTCTTCACGAACTCGCGGAGCTGGTCCACCGCGCCGGGTGGCAGGTCCTGGGCGAGTCCGCCGGGCCGGACGAACGCGTGGTTCATCCGCAGGCCGGTGATCAACTCGAAGACGTCGAGAACGAGTTCACGATCGCGGAATCCGTAGATCATGATCGTGGTCGCGCCGAGCTCCATGCCGCCGGTGGCGATGGCCACCAGGTGCGAGGACATCCGGTTCAGCTCCATGAGGAGCACGCGGATGATGCTGGCGCGGTCCGGGATCTCGCCCTCGATACCGAGGAGCTTCTCGACGCCGAGGCAGTACGCCGTCTCGTTGTAGAACGGCGTCAGGTAGTCCATGCGCGTCACGAACGTGGTGCCCTGGGTCCACGTGCGGTACTCGAGGTTCTTCTCGATGCCGGTGTGGAGGTAGCCGATGCCGCAGCGGGCCTCGGTGACGGTCTCGCCGTCGATCTCCAGGATCAGGCGCAGCACCCCGTGCGTGGAGGGGTGTTGGGGCCCCATGTTGACGATGATGCGCTCGTCGTCGGACTTGGCCGCCGCCTGGGCGACCTCGTCCCAGTCACCTCCGGTGACCGTGTAGACGGTGCCTTCGGTGGTCTCGCGTGGGGAGGCGGAGGCAGAGGGAGCAGAAGGAGTGGAAGACATCAGCTGTACGACCTCCGCTGGTCCGGAGCCGGGATCTGGGCGCCCTTGTACTCGACGGGGATGCCGCCGAGGGGATAGTCCTTGCGCTGCGGGAAGCCCTGCCAGTCGTCCGGCATCATGATCCGCGTCAGCGCGGGGTGGCCGTCGAAGACGAGACCGAAGAAGTCGTACGCCTCGCGCTCGTGCCAGTCGTTCGTCGGATACACCGGGACCAGCGACGGCACGTGCGGGTCCGCGTCGGGCGCGGAGACCTCGAGGCGGATCAGCCGGTTGTGGGTGATCGAGCGCAGGTGGTAGACGGCGTGCAGTTCGCGGCCCTTGTCCTCCGGGTAGTGCACCACCGAGACCCCCGTGCACAGTTCGAAGCGCAGGGCCGGGTCGTCGCGCAGGGTGCGGGCGACGCGGACCAGGTGCTCGCGCTCGATGTGGAAGGTGAGCTCGTCGCGGTCGACGACCGTCTTGTCGATGGCGTTCTCGGGGACGAGGCCCTGCTCCTCCAGGGCGCCCTCCAGCTCGTCCGCCACCTCGTCGAACCAACCGCCGTAGGGGCGGGAGGATTCACCGGGCAGCCGGACCGGGCGGACGAGGCCGCCGTAGCCGGAGGTGTCACCGCCGTTGTTGGCGCCGAACATGCCGCGCTGGACGCGGATCTCCTCGCCCTGGTCGCCGCGCTGCCCTGGAAGGTTGGAAGCGCTGAGGTCCTTTTCGGGGTTGACCCCGTTCGATCCCTTGTCGCTGTGCGCGTCGCTCACCGCAGCAGCCCCTTCATCTCGATCGTCGGGAGCGCCTTGAGCGCCGCTTCCTCCGCCTCGCGGGCCGCCTCCTCGGCGTTCACGCCGAGCTTGGAGGTCTGGATCTTCTGATGGAGCTTGAGGATCGCGTCCATCAGCATCTCGGGCCGGGGCGGGCAGCCGGGCAGATAGATGTCGACCGGGACGACATGGTCGACGCCCTGCACGATCGCGTAGTTGTTGAACATCCCGCCGGACGATGCGCAGACGCCCATGGAGATGACCCACTTGGGGTTCGGCATCTGGTCATAGACCTGGCGCAGGACGGGCGCCATCTTCTGGCTCACCCGCCCGGCCACGATCATCAGGTCCGCCTGGCGGGGCGATCCCCGGAAGACTTCCATCCCGAACCGCGCCAGGTCGTAGCGGCCCGCGCCCGTCGTCATCATTTCGATGGCGCAACAGGCGAGCCCGAACGTGGCAGGGAATACGGACGACTTGCGCACCCAGCCCGCGGCCTGCTCGACGGTGGTCAGCAGGAATCCGCTCGGCAGCTTTTCTTCGAGTCCCATTGGTCTGTGGCTCCTGGTCTCCCCTATACGGGGCTCAGTCCCATTCCAGGCCGCCGCGCCGCCATACGTACGCGTACGCGACGAAGACGGTGAGCACGAAGAGCAGCATCTCTACGAGCCCGAACACCCCTAGGGCGTCGAAGGTGACGGCCCAGGGGTAGAGAAAGACGATCTCGATGTCGAAGACGATGAAGAGCATCGCCGTCAGGTAGTACTTGATGGGGAAGCGCCCGCCACCGGCCGGCGTGGGGGTCGGCTCGATCCCGCACTCATAGGCTTCAAGCTTGGCCCGGTTGTACCGCTTTGGACCGATAAGCGTGGCCATGACCACGGAGAAGATCGCAAAGCCTGCCCCGAGGGCTCCCAGTACGAGGATCGGCGCATACGCGTTCACGCTCCTCGCTCCTCTCAGTCGGCACTGACTGGCGGTTGCATGAGCTCGCGCCCCCGCCCCCCACGTCCCGCGAACAGTCGAAGATCGCCTACATGTGAAGCGGGTCACAAGCCCAACTTGCCCCGCATCCTATGCCTGCAACTCTGTGATCTGCGACACGGGGTGCGCCAACTACTTTGTGATCTCCACCACCTGACGAAGGATCATGAAGTCGGATGAGCAGTGATCTTCACACGCGAAGCACCTGAGTGATCACCAGTGGTGACATCTTGACGCGTTACCCCTGGTCGGAGAGGCGTGCCCACTATCAAGACGTGGAGATCGCAAGCAAATTGGTGCTGGACGCGGTTGGCTGATAGTGGACGCCGTTCACACGTGAGGGGGAGGGGTGTGAATGGAAGTGGACGCGAGTTGTGTCCATCGCGTGTGCATCGCATCCCCTAGGGGTCCACTTGTGACCTGCGTCACGCGGCTACCGCACCGTCAGAAACCGGGCTTGGCCAACTGCCTCAACGGGTGGTAAGCGTCGGGCAATTCGGGCGTATTGCAGAAAACCAATGCTCAGGGCCACCCAAGGGGCTGTCCGCTTTGACCGTTACGGCGTCAATAAAGCCTGTCGGGCCCGGGTTTCGACCCCCCTGCTCCACAACTGTGGCGCACCACACGTTTCTTGAAGGGATCGGGGAGGCCCTGATACCGGTTGGTCTCATGTCCCACACCGCTCACATACCCAGCCACCGGAAGCCCCGCAACAGCGCCTCGAAGAAGGCCCTGCGCGCCGGAGTTACCGGTGGCGTCCTCAGCACCCTGGCGATCGCTGGTGCGGCTGGTTCGGCCAGCGCGGCCGAGCCCGTCACTCAGACCATCGAGATGCCCACGCTCACGACCGACCTCTCCTCCCAGGTCGCCCAGTCCGCGGACGCCACCCAGCAGGCCGCGGCCAACTACCAGGTCCAGGCCGAGCGCGACGCCGCCTTCGACAAGGCCGCGGACCAGGCGAAGAAGGACCAGGTCGCCGCCGAGAAGAAGGCCGAGGCCAAGAAGAAGGCCGAAGCGAAGGCGAAGGCCGAGGCCGCCGCCAAGCGCGAGGCCGCCGAGAAGGCCGCCGCCTCCCGCTCCAGCGAGCGCACCACGCTGCAGGCGACCACCTCGTCCGCCTCCTCGGAGGCCCCCGCCCCGGCCAGCGGCTCCGCCGCCGCTGTCGTGTCGTTCGTCAAGGCGCACATCGGTGACGCCTACGTGTCCGGTGGCACGGGCTCCAGCTCCTGGGACTGCTCGGGTCTCGTGCAGGCCGCGTACAAGCAGGCCGGAATCGACCTGCCGCGCGTCTCGCAGGACCAGTCGACGCAGGGCACCCAGGTCGGCCTGGGCAACCTGCAGGCCGGCGACATCCTCTACTGGGGCGGCGCCGGCAGCGCCTACCACGTCGCGATCTACGTGGGCGGCGGCAACTTCGTCGGCGCGCAGAACTCCTCCACCGGTGTGGTCGAGAAGCCGCTCTCCTACGACCAGCCGACCGGCGCGGTGCGCGTTCTCTGAGCCTCTCCGAGGCTCCGTGACCTTCCGGGTCCCCCGGGAGCCCTGCGGTACTCAAAGGCGGCACACAGCCGCCTGAGGCCCCTTGAGGGCTTCACCACGTGCACGGCCGAAGGCCGCCGCTCCCCCTACGGGGTGCGGCGGCCTTCGGTGTTTGTCCGGAAAAACCGGGACAGTGCTGCGGAGGAATCGCAGCTCAGGCCTGCGGGGAGAGCTCGCCCATCTCGCCCCAACCCTCGTTCGGGATCTCGGCGTTGATGATCTCCGGGGTGGCGGCGATGAGCGGAGCCATGGTCTCCATGCCGGCCTTGAAGTGGTCGGAGTTGACGTGCACGGCGCCCGCGGCGGCGTCGCGGAAGCCCTCCAGGATGACGAACTGGTTCGGGTCGTCGACGCTGCGCGACCAGTCGTAGAAGAGGTTGCCCTCCTCGGCTCGGGTGGCCTCGGTGAACGCGGCGGTCTTCTCCAGCCACGTGTCGGCGTGCTCGGGGCGGACGGTGAACTTCACGGCGATGAAAATCATGGGTCCACCCTGGCATCGCTCAGGACTTCGGCGCGACCTTGGTCAGCCCGTTGATGACCCGGTCCATCGCGTCGCCGCCCGTCGGGTCCGTCAGGTTCGCCAGCATCTTCAGCGTGAACTTCATCAGCATCGGGTGGGTCAGACCGCGCTGCGTCGCGATCTTCATGACCTTCGGGTTGCCGATGAGCTTCACGAAGGCGCGGCCCATCGTGTAGTAGCCGCCGTAGGTGTCCTTGAGGACCTTCGGGTAGCGCTGGAGGGCCAGTTCACGCTGGGAGTCGGTGGCACGCGCGTGGGCCTGCACGATGACGTCGGCCGCGATCTGGCCGGACTCCATGGCGTACGCGATGCCCTCGCCGTTGAACGGGTTGACCAGGCCGCCCGCGTCACCGACCAGGAGCAGGCCCTTGGTGTAGTGCGGCTGGCGGTTGAAGGCCATGGGGAGGGCGGCGCCACGGATCGGCATCGTCATGTTGTCCGGGGTGTACCCCCAGTCCTCGGGCATCGACGCGCACCAGGCCTTCAGGACCTCGCGCCAGTCCAACTCGCGGAAGGCCTTCGAGGAGTTCAGGATGCCGAGGCCCACGTTGGACGTGCCGTCGCCCATGCCGAAGATCCAGCCGTAGCCGGGCAGCAGCCGGTCCTCGGCGCCGCGCCGGTCCCACAGCTCCAGCCAGGACTCCAGGTAGTCGTCGTCGTGGCGCGGCGACGTGAAGTACGTACGGACGGCGACGCCCATGGGGCGGTCCTCGCGGCGGTGCAGGCCCATCGCGAGCGACAGGCGCGTGGAGTTGCCGTCGGCCGCGACCACCAGCGGGGCGTGGAACGTGACGGGGGTCTTCTCCTCGCCCATCTTCGCGTGCACGCCCGTGATGCGGCCCGTGCGCTCGTCGATGATCGGGGCGCCGACATTGCACCGCTCGTACAGGCGGGCGCCGCCCTTCTGGGCCTGCCGCGCGAGCTGCTCGTCGAAGTCGTCGCGCTTGCGGACCAGGCCGTAGTCCGGGTACGAGGCGAGGTCGGGCCAGTCGAGCTGGAGGCGGACGCCGCCGCCGATGATGCGCAGGCCCTTGTTGCGCAGCCAGCCGGCCTCCTCGGAGATGTCGATCCCCATGGAGACGAGCTGCTTGGTGGCGCGCGGCGTGAGGCCGTCGCCGCAGACCTTCTCGCGCGGGAAGGCGGTCTTCTCCAGCAACAGGACGTCGAGGCCGGCCTTGGCCAGGTAGTAGGCGGTCGTCGAACCGGCAGGTCCGGCCCCGACGACGATCACGTCCGCGCTGTGCTCGGACAAGGGCTTCGGCTGCTCGGTCACGGCGGGTTCTCCCCAGGCTCGAAAACAGTGTGCCGTCCGGCACGGACATGGGCAGTCTATTCAGCGACCGTGACCACTCAGCCGAAGGGCCAGCCCATGAGTCGAGTTCTGCCCGCCGTGGATCTGCGCGTCCCCACCCATGAGGACGCGCTCGCCTGGCACAGGGTGTTCGACCACCCCGAGGTCATGGAGTTCCACGGAGGCGCGTCGGCGGAGCTCTCGGTGTACGAGGAGCTGACCGCGCGGCAGCGCAGACACGAGGCGGAGCACGGTTTCTGCCTGTGGACGATGACCGACGGCGCGGGAGACGTCATCGGGTTCACGGGCGCGCAGCCCTGGCCGGGCACCTGGGGTCCGGTGGGCGAGATCGAGATCGGCTGGCGGCTCGGGCGCGCGTACTGGGGGCAGGGGTACGCGACGGCGGCGGCGGGCCTGACGCTGGATCAGGTGCGGGCGGCGGGTCTGCCCAGCGTCGTCGCGATGGTGGACGCCCGCAACGAGCGCTCGATCGCGGTGACCCGGCGGCTCGGCATGGAACTGGCCGAGACGTTCGTGACGCCGACCGGTAAGCAAGGGCACTGCTTCCGTCTGGAGCTCTGACCCCGCTCGCGGGACGCTGCCTCGGCCTGGAATTCCGACCCGTCCCTCCAGAGCACTGCCTCCGTCTGAGCCCCTGATCCGGTCCGCCGGGGCGCTGACCGGACCTTCCGGACCCCACACCCCGAGGGCTACCCTTCCGGTACCTCCTGGGGGTGACATCTGTGGTGAAGACACCCAAGACGCCCAAGATGCCGGATGCCGGGCCGCCGGACGTGCCGGTGCCGAAGCTCGTCGGCCTGATGGCGGTCGACGCGCGGCAGACGGCGCGCGAGCACGGCGTGCTGATCGTGGCGGCGGACCGGTACGACGTCGACCGGGTGGTGGTGGAGTACGTGGTGCGCCAGTACCCGCTGCCCGGCGTCGAGGTGCCGCGGGACGCCGTCGTCACGGTGTGGTTCGACCTCGGTGAGGGCGAGGGCGGTGGCGGCGCGGGCGTGCGCGTGCCGCGGGCGCCGGGGCCGCGGGGTGGCGGCATGCGCAGGGAGCTCGGCGAACCGGACGAGCCGCCCACACGCACCGGGTCGTTCAGCCGGTGCCCGTGAGGCGGTCCGTGCCCGTGCAGCCGGCGTGCCCGTGAGCCCGGGTCAGGCCTTCTTGTAGCCCCGGTGCAGCGTGACGATGCCGCCGGTGAGGTCCCGCCAGGCCACCTGCTGCCAGCCGACGTTCTGCATCAGCGCGGCGAGTTCGGGCTGCGTGGGCCAGGCGCGGATGGACTCGGCGAGGTAGACGTACGCGTCCGGGTTCGAGGACACCGCGCGCGCGACCGGAGGCAGGGCGCGCATCAGGTACTCGGTGTAGACGGTGCGGAAGGGGGCCCACGTCGGGTGGCTGAACTCGCAGATGACGACGCGGCCGCCCGGCTTGGTGACGCGGTGCAGCTCGCTCAGCGCGACCTCGGTCTCCTGGATGTTGCGCAACCCGAAGGAGATGGTCACGGCGTCGAACGTGTCGTCCTTGAACGGCAGTTTCGTGCCGTCGCCCGCCGTGAACGGCATCCACGGGTGGCGCTGCTTGCCCACGCGCAGCATGCCGAGGGAGAAGTCGCAGGGCACGACGTACGCGCCGGCCTGCACGAAGGGCTGCGAGGAGGTGGCGGTGCCGGCCGCGAGGTCGAGGACCTTCTGCGCGGGGCGTGCGGCGACGGCCTTGGCGACCTCCTTGCGCCACAGCCGGGTCTGTCCCAGGGACAGCACGTCGTTGGTGAGGTCGTACTTCTCCGCCACGTCGTCGAACATCGAGGCGACTTCGTGGGGCTGCTTGTCCAGGGATGCACGGGTCACCCGGCCATTGTGGCAGCCCATGGCCGGTGGGCCGGGTGCCGCCTCCCGAAAGTCCTGCCGGACGGGCCTGCTCAATCGCCGCAGGGGCTCCAATGATCAGCGAGCCCGGTACACCAACCGCCCGCCGACCACCGTCGCCACACACGTGGCCGCCCCCTTGGCCACCAGTTCGGCGCGGTCCGCCACGTCGAAGACCGCGAAGCGGGCCGGGCCGCCCACCACCAGACCCGGCAACAGCACCATCGGCTTCGGGGACAGGGACACGGGCCCCCGCAGCCCCTCCGGCCGCCCACCGAACACGAGCCCCGACCGCTGCGCCACCTCAAGGACCGGCTTGGCGCGCAGTTCGCCCGCCAGGGCCACCGTCCCGTGCGCGAACAGCCGCTGCACGCCCCGCCGGGCGCTCGCGCCGAGGCGGGACGGGTCCGCGCGGAAGATCTCCCGCGCCCGCTCCCCGCCGATCGGCACCGTCCCGTAGGTGTCCGCCTCGCGCGGATCCGGGTGGTACGTGTGCTCGAGGATCTCGGGACCGTACGGGTTGAGGAGTCCCGGCGTGAGGATGCCGGGCCAGCGCCGCACCCGCGCCGACGGGTGGGCTTCGGTCAGCTCCTCGTACGAGCCGAGTGCTCTGATGGTCTCGCCCTCGACGAGAGCGGCCGCCCCGTCGGCCTCGGTGACGTGAAGTGTCGCCAAGACGCGCTCAGTTGGTGGAGACGAGCTTCAGCTCGGGGTGAGCCGTCCCGCCGTCGATCGCCGTCGACGAGATGTGCGAGCTGACGCGGTCGTCGACCGGGTCGTTCGCCGGGTCGTCGTGCACGACGAGGTGCTCGTACGTCGTGGCGCGCTGCGCCGGGACGCGGCCCGCCTTGCGGATCAGCTCGATGATCTCCATGCGGTTGGAGCGGTGCTTGGCACCGGCCGACGAGACCACGTTCTCCTCCAGCATGATCGAGCCGAGGTCGTCGGCGCCGTAGTGCAGGGACAGCTGGCCGACCTCCTTGCCCGTCGTCAGCCAGGAGCCCTGGATGTGCTGGACGTTGTCCAGGAAGATCCGGGCGATCGCGATCATCCGCAGGTACTCGAAGAGCGTCGCCTGCGTGCGGCCCTTCAGGTGGTTGTTCTCCGGCTGGTACGTGTACGGGATAAAGGCACGGAAGCCGCCCGTGCGGTCCTGTACGTCGCGGATCATGCTCAGGTGCTCGATGCGCTCGGCGTTGGTCTCGCCGGTGCCCATCAGCATCGTCGACGTCGACTCGACGCCCAGGTTGTGGGCGATCTCCATGATCTCCAGCCAGCGCTCGCCGGACTCCTTGAGAGGAGCGATCGCCTTGCGGGGGCGCGCGGGGAGCAGCTCGGCGCCGGCGCCGGCGAAGGAGTCGAGACCGGCGGTGTGGATGCGCTGGATGGCTTCCTCGGCCGACACCTTGGAGATCCGCGCCATGTGCTCGATCTCCGAGGCCCCCAGGCTGTGGATGACCAGCTGCGGGTACGCCTTCTTGATGGCGGAGAAGTGCTCCTCGTAGTACTCGACGCCGTAGTCCGGGTGGTGCCCGCCCTGGAACATGATCTGCGTGCCGCCGAGCTCGACGGTCTCCTGGCAGCGCCGCAGGATGTCGTCGAGGTCGCGCGACCAGCCCTTCTTGGTGTCCTTGGGGGCCGCGTAGAAGGCGCAGAACTTGCACGCCGTGACGCACACGTTCGTGTAGTTGATGTTCCGCTCGATGATGTACGTCGCGATGTGCTCGATGCCCGCGTACTTGCGGCGGCGGATCGCGTCCGCGGCGGCGCCGAGCGCGTGCAGCGGGGCGTCACGGTAGAGGGTGACGGCCTCCTCGGGGGTGATCCGCCCACCGTCGGCGGCGCGGTCGAGGATGGCCATCATGGACGGCAGCGCGGCCTTCTCGGTCACCGGACGAGCCCCTTTCGGAGGAATCTGCCGAGTTCGAGCTGGAATCTCGACGAGTCTGAGCTGAAATCTCAGCGTACGTCAGGCGCCCAGACCGCCCAGCAGAACCCCCGCGAGGGCGCCCAGAATCATGAAGGGGCCGAACGGGATCTCGGTCCCGCGCCCGGCCCGCCGCGCGACCACCAGGACCAGCGCGTACAGACCGTTGAACAGCACGCCCGCGAAGGCGCCCAGGAACAGCACACCCCACCCGTACCAGCCGAGCGCCGCGCCGAGCCCGACCGCCAGCTTCACGTCCCCGAAGCCCATCCCCTTCGGGTAGGCGAGCAGAAGCAGCAGGTAGCCGCCGCCGAGACCGAGCGCGCCCCACAGTGCGCCGCTCCACGCCCCGCCGGCCTCCGGCAGCAGCGCGGCCCCGCCGAGCGCGAGCACGGTGAGCCCGGCGAGCGGCAGCGTGAGCACGTCCGGCAGCCGGTGCACCGCGAAGTCGACGGTGGCCAGGAGCACGCCGAGCGGCGCGAGCAGCAGCCAGGCGCCGAGCTCCGGCCGGGTGTCGGTGGTGGCGGCGAGCAGCGCGCAGGCCGCGCCGGTGATCAGGGCCAGCCGGACGGAACCGGGCCCGGCCCCCACCCAGCCGCGCCCCGGCCGCCACGGCTCCCCCGGCTCGACGGACAGCCGGTACGCGGGCCGCGGCAGCAGCAGCCCGCAGGCCGCGCCCCACAGGGCGGCGAGCGCGACCAGCACGACCGGCGCACCGGCCTCGACGGCGATCAGCGCGCCGCCCCGCACCATGTCCCCCCGCACCGGACCTCAGCCGCCCTTGACCCGGTCGAGGTCCGCCGTCGGGTTGCCGGCGGCCGGATACTGCGAGGTGTACTTGAGGGACGTGCCGTCCCGGGTGAGGCGCACGGTGTGCGTGCCGCTCGCGCAGGTGCCCGGGTTGCCGGGCGCGGCCTTCCCCGCGGCCACGAGCGCCTTGCCGTCGGCGGACTTCAAGGTCAGTACGTCGACGCACTGGATGCCCAGCGGATCCGTCGACGTCACCTTGCCGACCCGCTGGCCGGCCCTGGCCTGCTTCAGGTCGACGCGGAACGTCCCGAAAGAGACCCCCGCCTGCTTCGCGGGCCCGTCCCACGCCCCTACGTAGAACTGCGGTACGCCCGGCGCCCTGGACGCGGCGGACGGAGTGGGCCGGGCGTCGCTCGCGCCGCTCTGGTCGCCGCCGCCTTCGCTCGGCAGCATGGTGAACAGGACCACGCCGCCCACCGTCACCGCCGCGAACGCGCCCGCCACGGCGAGCGCCACCGAACAACTCACCCTGCGGCCCCGCCCGTTCGACTCGCCGGGGGTCGAGCTCGCCGTCACGGACATCGACAGGCGCCCCGGTACGGCGTCCTGCTTCGACTCGGTGGGTGACCCCTCCGTACGAGGCGTGGGCACGCGCGCGTACGCGGGGTCCGGTGGCCCGAAGACGCCGGCCGGCTCCGAACTCCCGGTCACGGCAGGGGCATTGAAGCCGACAGGCCCCGAGTGCGGGACGTCGGCGGGGGCGCCCTCCAGGTCCAGGAGCCGCACCGCGCCGCGCGAGACCTCCTCCACCATCGGCCCCGGCAGCCACCCCGCCTGCACGAGACGCGCGGCGCCGTCCGGGGCGAGGCGCCGGGCGACCTCCTCGGGAGTGGGGCGCGCGGCCGGATCCTTCGCGAGGCAGGCCGCGGCGACCTCGCGCAATTCGCCGGTCAGCGAGCCCAGTTCGGGCTGCTCGTGGACGACCTTGTAGAGCAGCGCGGCCGACGAGTCACCGGGAAAGGGGGACGACCCCATGGCCGCGTACACGAGGACGGCACCGAGCGAGAAGACGTCCGCGGCGCCCGTGACGCCCTTGCCGAGGATCTGCTCGGGCGACATGTAGCCGGGCGAGCCGATGGAGACGCCGGTGGAGGTGAGCGAGGCCGTGCCGTCGGTGGCGCGGGCGATGCCGAAGTCGATGAGCCGCGGCCCGTCCAGGGTCAGCAGCACGTTCGACGGCTTCACGTCGCGGTGCACGAGCCCCAGGCCGTGCACGGCCGCGAGCGCCTCGGCGAGGCCGGCGCCCAGAACCCGTACCGAATGGTCGGGCAGGCCCGCGCCCCGGCCCGCGGCCTCGGTGAGCGAGGGGCCCGCGACGTATCCCGTCGCCACCCACGGCACCTCGGCGTCCGGGTCGGCGTCGAGCACCGGCGCCGTCCAGGCACCGCCCACCCGGCGGGCCGCCTGCACCTCACGCTTGAAGCGGGCCCGGAACTCGTCGTCGAGCGCGAAGTGCGGGTGCACGATCTTCACGGCGACGGTGCGCCCTCCGGCGCTGCGGCCCAGATACACCCGGCCCATGCCGCCCGAACCGATCCTGCCGAGCAAGCGGTAGGGCCCCACCGCCGTGGGTTCGCCGGTCTGAAGCGGCTGCATGATGCGGACCTCCCCCAATGTGCACGCACGCACCAGCAGCGTAGCCCCGCGCCTCGTCCGCGCACACGCCTCTCGAAAGCCCCGGAACACATCCGGGACGCATCGGGAACACATCGGGAAGACCGGGTGGATCACCGTGAATTCATACCGAATTCACCCACCGGCGCAGAATTCCCGTACAACGTTCCAGGAATCCCGCGCCGGAGAACGCCGGCCCACAAGCGCACTCAGGAAGAATTCACGACATCAGCAGATCGACCCGGACATCCGCGGGAAACCCCGTCGTCGGTCCGACCCGTCGCGCGAACTCCGTGACGCCTTCCAGTTGTGCGGGACCGAAGCGGAAGTCGAGCGTCGTGAAGTACTCCTCGAGGATCTTCTCGTCGAAGACCTCCCAGCGCGCCGCCTGCTCGGCGACCTTGGTGACCTCCTCCAGGGAGACGTCGCGGGAGGCCAGGAACGCCTCGTGCACCTTCTGGGTGATCTCCGGTTCGCGCTCCACGTACTCCTTGCGTGCCGCCCACACCGCGAAGACGAACGGCAGCCCCGTCCACTCCTTCCACAGCGCACCCAGGTCGTGCACCTGGAGGCCGAGCCGCGGGGCGTCGTGCAGATTGGCCCGCAGCGCCGCGTCCCCGATGAGCACGGCCGCCTCCGCGTCCTGCATCATCAGCCCCAGGTCAGGCGGGCACGTGTAGTAGTCGGGCTGTACGCCGAAGCGCTCGGCCAGCAGCAGCTGCGCGAGCCTGACCGACGTACGAGAGGTGGACCCGAGGGCCACGCGCCGGCCGTCGAGCTGGTCGAGGGGGACCTGCGAGACGATCACGCAGGACATCACGGGGCCGTCGCAACCCACGGCGAGATTGGGGAACGCGACGAGGTCGTCGGCCGCCTTGAGGAACTCGACGAGGGTGATGGGACCGATGTCGAGGTCACCGTTCACCAGCTGCTCGCTCAGCTTCTCCGGCGTGTCCTTCGTCAGCTCGAAGTCCAGGAGCGAGCCCGTCCTGGCAAGCCCCCAGTACAGAGGCATGCAGTTCAGGAACTGGATGTGGCCCACTCGCGGACGAGTGCGCCGCGCGGCCTTCAGGGTCTCGGGAGAATTGTCCACATCGCGAGACTAAACCCCATGCGGTACGGTGCGGGGTCCGGGTCGGGTACGGCATCGCGGTCAACCCCCACGGAGACCCCGTCAAACCTGCGAGTGAAGTGATCTTGGCCTCTATTGCTTTCGGCTGCCTGCGTGCTAGGCTCCATCGCAAGTTGCAGTTTGGTTTCCCTTGCAGTACAGAGCCTGCGGAGCATGTGACCGCGGGCTCTCGTCATTTTCAGACTTTTGCATTGTTCGCAAGTGCATTTGCAGGTTCTGGAACAGGGCAACCCTTTGGCCCATAGGAGGGCTTATGGCTACCGGAACCGTGAAGTGGTTCAACGCTGAAAAGGGCTTTGGCTTCATCGCCCAGGAAGGCGGCGGCCCGGACGTCTTCGTCCACTACTCCGCGATCAATGCGAGCGGCTTCCGCTCCCTTGAGGAGAACCAGGCCGTGAACTTCGACGTCACGCAGGGCCCGAAGGGTCCGCAGGCGGAGAACGTCACCCCCGTCTGATCCTTCGCGATCGCACGGTAGTTGCCGTGATCTGATCCGGAACCTAGCGCAGTACCCAAGGAGCCCCGCGCCTCACGGCAGCGGGGCTCCTGCCTTTTTCGGACGGGCGGCTACGTGAGTGCGGCCCGGGCCGCGACCGCGTCCGCCGGGTCCCAGCCCCGGCCCGGCACCGAGGCGAGCAGCAGCCGGGTATACGGGTCGGTGGGCTCGCTCAATACGCGGTGCGTGGGCCCCCGTTCGACCACTCTGCCCCGCCGCATCACCAGCACCTCGTCCGTGACGTGCTGGACGACCGCCAGGTCGTGGCTGACGAAGACCAGGGCCACTCCGGTGTCCCGGCGGATCTCGTCGAGGAGCCGCAGGATCTGCGCCTGGATGGAGACGTCGAGCGCGGCGACCGCCTCGTCGAGGACCAGCACTTGGGGGTCGACGGCGAGTGCGCGGGCGATGGCCAGGCGTTGGCGCTGGCCGCCGGAGAGGTGGCGGGGGCGGGCGGTGGCCTCGCGCGCGCCGAGGCCCACCTGGTCGAGGAGGGCGGATGCGGTGGATTCGTCGCGGCCGTGCAGGCGCAGGGCGGAGCGCAGGCACTCGTCCGCCGTGAGGCGGGGGTCGAGCGATACGTAGGGGTCCTGGAACACCATTTGGATCTGGCGGGCTCTGGCCAGGCGGGGGGTCTTGCCGCGAGGGGGTTTGGCGGGCCTTGGGGTGCCGTCGACCTTGATCGTGCCGTGGTCCGGGGGGACGAGGCCGACGAGCATGCGGGCGACGGTGGTCTTGCCGGAGCCGGATTCCCCGACGATCCCCAGGGCGCCGCCGGGGGTGAGGGTGAAGCTGATCGCTTCGGCGGCGGTGTGGGTGCCGTAGGTCTTACGGAGGTCCGTGACGTCCAGGAGTGGTGGTTGCGTGGTCACTTGGGGCCTTCCCCGTTCGTCTCGTCGCGCGGCGCCGTGGGCTGTCTCCCCCACCCCGCCCCTTCCCGAAAGTCCTGCCGGACGGGCCTGCTCAATCGCCGCAGGGGCTCCATTTGGAGCCCCGCCGGCGATTGAGGCGAAACCAGCCCCCCCCGCGGGTGAG
>NZ_JBEOVM010000077.1:0-30080 GCF_040295505.1 Streptomyces sp. NPDC002790
GCCCCTGCGGCGACTGAGCAGCGGGGTCCGGGGCGGAGCCCCGAGTCCTCAGCCCCGGATGGGGTTGCGCTCCCGGGGCGCTGCCCCGGACCCCGCGCCTCAATCGCCGGCGGGGCTTGAATGGTCCGCACGTTGGTCCAGCTGGAAGGCCTCGTTGCCCAAGCCGATGCGCGCGTGGGCCTCGGGGCTTGTGCGGCGGAGGAACAGGCCGTACGCGCCGCCGGCCACCGCCGCGAGGGCGATGATGCCGGGGAGGATCCAGTTGAGCGGGGAGTTGGGGCCCGAGCCGACCAGGACGTCGAAGTCCTTGACCGTGTAGACGGCGATCACGAGGAGGGCCAGGCCCGCCACCGCGGACGCCGCCAGGCGCCACGCCTGCGACCCCGCGGCCCCACGCCGCGCGAAGAACACGATGACCGCGAGGGACGCCGTGGCCATGAGGACGATGACGCCGAGCGCGCCCACGTTGCCGCCCCACGTGAACAGGTGCAGGACCGGCGCCGTCGGGTCGCCGAACGGCCCGTCGTCGGCGATCGCGAAGCCGACGACCGCGATCAGCGCGATCACCGACTGCAGCACCGAGCCCTTGCCGGGCGCCCCGGTCGCCGTGTTCGTCCGCCCGAACGCGGCGGGCAGCAGCCCCTCGCGCCCCATCGCGAACGCGTACCGCGCCACCACGTTGTGGAAGCTGAGCAGCGCCGCGAACATGCCGGTGACGAAGAGGACATGGACGACGTCCGTGAAGGCGCCGCCGAGGCGGTCCTCCGTCAGTCCGAAGAGGAGACCCGCCGACTGCTTCTGTGCGGCCCCGACGATGCCGGAGGGGCCCGTAGCCACCGTCATCGCCCACGAGCTGAACGCGAAGAAGAGGGCGACGCCGCCGACCGCGAGGAACATCACGCGCGGCACCAGGACGTGCGGCCTGCTGGTCTCCTCCGCGTACACCGGTGCCTGCTCGAAGCCGGTGAACGCGGCGATGCAGAAGCAGAGCGCCGTGCCGAGGCCGACGCCCGAGAGGGTCTCCGGGTTGAAGGCGTGCAGGGACAGGCCCTGGGGGCCGGGGTCGCCGATGGCCGCGATGTCGAAGACGACCACGACGGCGACCTCGATGAGGAGCAGGACGCCCAGCACCTTCGCGTTGACGTCGATCTTCAGCAGGCCGAGTGCGCCGACCGCGAGGACCGCCACCAACGCCGGTATCCACCAAGCCAGTTCGAGGCTCAGAAACTGCTCGGCGAGGCCCTCGACCTCGTAGCCGAACAGTCCGAAGATGCCGACCTGCAGCACGCTGTAGGCGACGAGCGCGACGAAGGCCGCCGCCGCGCCCGCGGTCGGGCCGAGGCCGCGGGCGATGTACGCGTAGAACGCCCCGGCGTTGTGCACGTGCCGGCTCAACTCCGCGTAGCCGACGCTGAAGAGGGCCAGCACGACGCCGAGGAGGAGGAAGAGGAGCGGCATGCCGACCACCCCCATCACCGCGAACGTCGTCGGCATGACCCCCGCGACGACCAGCAGCGGCCCGGTCGCGGCGAGCACGGAGAGCAGCAGCCCCGCCGTACCGAGCCGCCCGGCGCGCAGCGCGCCCGTCTCGCCCAGATACGTGTGAATGGCCGGATCCGCCGTGGCCTCGGGCGGTCGCTCGCTCGCGCTCATTGGGGGGACGTCCCTTCCTTCGTGCGGTGAGGTGGGTGAAGTGAGGTGAGGGCTTGGGCGGTGAATCTCTACGCCGAGCCGAGCGCGGCGCCGCGCGCGACCCGGAACGCTTCGTACGGGTCCCGGTCCGGGTACGACCAGGGGTGCGGTGTGCTGTACCGGCCGATCCGGTGGAACAGGGCGGCCGCCTCGGCGGGGCGGCCCTCGCAGTACTTCGCGTGCGCAAGGTAGTTGAGGTCGATGCGGCCGCGCGGGTGCGAGGCACCGGCCGGCTCACGCGCGGCTCCCCACTCCAGCCACCAGTCGAACGCGGCCTTCAGGACGAGCCGGGCGCGCCGCCCCGACCAGTGCCCGGACGCCTTCGGGTCGTCGGAGAGCACACCCACGCGGGCGAGCACCCGGTAGCGCTCGGCGTGCGCGACGACCGGGAGCAGCGCCAACGGCGAGTCCGGCGTGACCTGTTCACCGGCCCAGGACGCGAAGTCGTACACCTCGTGCATCGGGTCCTGCCCGACGTCGGCCCGCCGCTCGGCGAGCCGCGCAACCATCAGGTGGTGTGCGTGGTGGTGTCCGGGATGCCGCAGGCGTACCTCGTCGAAGAGCCGCACGACGTCCTCCTCGCTCCCCAACTCCCGCTCCAGGAGCATCAGCCCGAGCAGCGGCGTCGGATCGTCGGGCACGAGCTCCGCCGCCCGCGCGCACGCGTCGCGCGCCTTCTCCGGGCGGTCGCGGCCCTCGACGGCACGCAGCACGCCCGCGCAGGCGAGCAGCACGACCGCGTCGGTGGAGTCGGGTTCGGCGAGCAGCCAGTCGCGGGCCCAGACGTTGGCCGTGGGTTCGCCGGCGAGGCCGAGGACGCGGTGGCCGCGCAGGTCCCAGTCGCTGCCGGTGGCGCGGAGCAGGGATCTGACCTCGGTCCAGCGGCCGCGGGCGAGAGCGGAGCGCGCCGCGACGAGCTCGGTGTCGTCGAGCGCGGGATCGCCGAAGGGCGGGATGTGCGCGGGCTTCTTGCGGGAGCGCCCGAGCGGAGGCGGGGGTGGGGGCACCGCGGCGGGGTCCTTACGGCTGTTCAGATGTGGGTGAGTGGACGGCAAATCGATGATCAAGCACAGCAAACCGGTACGGAGGTGTCCGCGTCAAGGTCGGCCGGTGACGCACTTCACCAACTCGTCGAAAACGCAGGTGAGTTCGGCGCGCAAGCGGAAGGCGTCGCTCGCTCGCGCGCGGGTGGCCGCGCGGGCCGCTATCGTCGACAGGGTGTCGGTTGTCGTCCTCGTCCTCTCCGTGAGCGCGGCGTTCTGTCTGGGCATCGGTTTCGTCCTCCAGCAGAACGCGGCGGCGCGGGCCCCGCTCAGCGACTTCCTCTCACCCCGGCTGCTGCTCGACCTGGTGCGCGTACCGCGCTGGCTCGGCGGGATCGGCCTGATGGTGTGCGGGATGGTGCTCGGCGCGCTGGCCCTCGGCAAGGGCGAGGTGACCCTCGTCGAGCCGCTGCTCGCCACGAACCTCCTCTTCGCCCTGCTGCTCTCCCGCCGTCAGACGAGATCGCCGCTCGGCCGGCAGGGCTGGGCGGGGCTGCTGCTGCTCGCGGGCGGCGTCACGGCGTTCATCGTCGCCGGGCAGCCGCGGGGTGGCAGCGCGGTCACCGATCCGCTGCGGCACTGGCTGATCATCGGCGTGATGGTCGGCGGGGCGCTGCTCCTCGCGGCCCTCGCGAGGCGCTCCCGGCTGACCGCGGGCCCCGCACTTCTCGGGGTGGCGGCGGGCCTGCTGTACGGGGTGCAGGACGCGTTGACGCGGGTGAGCGGTCAGCGGTTCTCCGCGGGCGGCTGGCCGGAGCTGTTCACCGGCTGGCAGCCGTACGCGGTGCTGGTGCTGGGGGTCACGGGGCTCGTCCTGGTGCAGAGCGCGTTCGAGACGGCGCCGCTGCGGATGTCGCTGCCCGCGCTGACCGCGGCGCAGCCGCTGGCCGGGATCGCGTGCGGCGTGGGCTTCCTGGGCGACCGGCTGCGGATGGACACGGGGGCGCTCGCGTGGGAGGCGGTGGGCCTGGCCGGAATCGTGGCCGGCGTCGTCCTGCTCGGGCTGCACCCCGCGATGCCGGGCGCCGCGGCGTGCGGGCGGGACCGGGTGGAGGCACCGCTTTAGCCGTCCCCCTTAGCCTGCGGTTCATGAATCCCGCTGAGGAAATCCTCGACATCGTCGACGAGCAGGACCGCGTGATCGGGCAGGCGCCGCGCGGCGAGGCCTACGCGAAGCACCTGCGCCACCGGTGCGCGTTCATCCTCGCCAGGAACCCGGCCGGCGACATCTTCGTGCACCGCCGCACCCCCACCAAACTCGTCTTCCCCTCCCACCACGACATGTTCGTCGGCGGAGTGGTCGGCGCAGGCGAGACGTACGACGAGGCGGCGCTGCGCGAGGCGGAGGAGGAGCTGGGGGTGAGCGGACTCCCGCGGCCCACACCGCTGTTCACGTTCCTGTACGAGGGCGACGCGGGGCAGTCCTGGTGGTCGTCCGTCTACGAGGTCACCTTCGATCTGCCGGTGCGCCCGCAGGTCGAGGAGATCGACTGGCACGCGTTCCTGAGCCCCGACGAACTAGAGCGGCGGATCGGCGAGTGGGACTGGACGCCCGACGGGCTCGCGGCGTACGAGCGGTGGAAAACGCACGGGTAAAACGCACGGGTAATGTGCCGCGAGTGATCGAATTTGTACGCAGTATCCGTCTCTGGTTCGCGCCGGAGCGGGTCAGAGAAGAGGGTGACACTCCCGACTACCGCTTCTCGCTCGCCAACGAGCGCACCTTCCTTGCGTGGGTGCGCACCGCGCTCGCGCTGATCGGTGGCGGTTTCGCGGTGGACCAGTTCCTGCCGGACCTGCGCTGGGGCTGGCGCGTCGGGCTCGCGCTCGCACTGCTCGCAGCGGGCGCGCTGTGCTCGCTGCGGGCCGTTGGGCACTGGGTGCGCTGCGAGCTGGCGATGCGGCGCGGCGAGGACCTGCCGGTGTCGAGGTTCCCCGCGGTGCTCGGTGTGGTGGTGGCGCTCGTCTCGGTGGCCATGGTCGTCATCGTGTTCGTGGGGTGGGAGGGGTGAGCGGGACGGACGCGCCCGTGCGCGACCCCGGGCTTCAGCCCGCCCGGACGCGGCTCGCGTGGCGGCGTACGACGCTGTCGGGCTCGGTCGCAGCGGTGCTCGCGGTGAAGGCGACGCTGAACAGCGGCGTCGGACCGGGGCGGTTCGCGGCCACGGCGCTGTGCCTGCTGCTGTGGCTGGGCTTCGTGGCGGTCGCCCACCAGCGGATCACCGGCCTCGCCCGCAACGAGGCCGCGCCGCCGGTGCTGACCCGGCGCCAGGCGGCGGCCGCCGCGCTGTGCACGGTGGCGATCACGGTGTGCGCGGCGGTACTCATCGTGTGAGGGCGCGGGATCCCGTCGTCGGCGACCACCGGAAGGGCCACGCCCCGTTCCGCCCCGTTCGCCGTAAGAACGATCACGTTTGTGAGAGCCCCTGGACGCCATACCGACTGGTCGGCATGATGGCAGCCACTGTTGCCCGGATACAGCCCGGATCCTCGGAGGACCGCGATGAGTCACCCCCCTGGCCTCGACCTCGACCAGCTGCGCGCCCATCTCGACCGGGAGCGCCCCGGCCTGGTCACCGGGCCACTGACCGGGCGGCTCATCGAGGGGGGGCGTTCCAATCTGACGTACGCGGTCGACGACGGCGCCTCGAAGTGGGTGGTGCGCAGGCCACCGCTCGGGCACGTGCTCGCGACCGCGCACGACATGAAGCGCGAGCACCGGGTGATCGCGGGGCTGCACCCCACGAACGTGCCGGTGCCGGAGCCGGTGCTGCTGTGCGAGGACGAGAACGTCGTCGGGGCGCCGTTCTACGTCATGGAGTTCGTGGACGGCACGCCGTACCGCACCGCGCAGGAGCTCGCGCCGCTCGGGCCGGAGCGCACGCGCGCCGCGGTGCTCGGGCTCGTGGACACGCTGGTCGATCTGCACGCGGTGGACCCCGCCGCGGTCGGGCTCGGCGACTTCGGGCGGCCCGATGGATTCCTCGACCGGCAGTTGCGCCGCTGGGGCAAGCAGCTGGACGCCTCCCGCAACCGTGAACTCCCGGGGATCGACGAGTTGCAGGCGGCGCTCGGCCGTGAGCTGCCGGCCTCGCCCGCGCCGACGATCGTGCACGGCGACTACCGGCTCGACAACGTGCTCGTACGGCAGGACCCCGATGGGGTCGACCGGATCAAGGCGATCCTCGACTGGGAGATGTCGACGCTCGGCGACCCGCTGACGGACGTGGGTCTGCTGGCGATGTACAGCGCCAAGCTGGACATGCCCGGCTCGCCGATCTCCACGACCGCCGAGGCCGCGGGACACCCCTCCCCCGCCGAGCTGATCGAGCGCTATGCCGAGCGGTCGGGGCGCGATGTGTCGGCGATCGCCTGGTACACCGCGTTCGCCTGGTTCAAGCTGGCCGTGATCCTCGAGGGCATCCACTACCGCTACACGCTCGGCCAGACCGTCGGCGCGGGCTTCGACCGGATCGGCGAACTGGTCCCGGTCTTCATCGACCACGGCCTCGGCACCCTCAAGCAGGGCTGAGCCACTTCAAGCCCCTGCGGCGATTGAGCAGCGGGGTCCGGGGCAGAGCCCCGCGGCGTAGGACCGGGCCCGCCGAAGTTACGGCCGCAGCGCCCGCAGCAGAAGGTCGGCCAGCTGGTCCGCCAACTGCTGCGGGGTCAGCGGCCCGTCGGGGCGGTACCACGTGGACAGGTGGTGGATCGAGCCGAAGTGGTAGTCGACCACCAGGTCGGCCGGCGTCTCGGTGGTGAAGACGCCGGCCTTCTGCCCCTCCTCGATCAGCGCCCGGAACCGCTCGTGGTACCGCCGCCGCTCGGCCCGCACCTGCTTGTTCTTCTCCGGGCTCAGATGGTGCATCGAGCGGAAGAAGATCGACGCGTCGTCGAGGTTGTCGATGGTGGTCACCACCACGTCGGCCGCCGCGCCTCGCAGCCGCTTCTCCACCGGCTCGTCCCGGTCGGCGAACGCGTCGAGCCGCTCCTGCTGGAGGCGCAGCACGCGCGCGTACACCTCGTGCAGCAGATCGTCCTTCGAGCCGAAGTAGTGGTAAAGGGCGCCCTTCGTGACGCCCGCCGCCTCCACGATCTCCTGCACCGACGTCCGGTCGTAGCCACGGTCGGCGAACAGCCGGGTGGCGGCCGCGAGGAGCCTTTGCGGGACGGGCGTGCCGTCGCCGTCGGTCGTCCTGGGCACTGCCGCCACCTGCCTTTCCGTAGTTCTCAGCCTTGTACTGACGGGGAACGCAGTTCCCGCCGGAGGATCTTCCCACTTGCTGCCCGCGGGCGGAGCCCGCTGATCGACACGGCGGAAGGTCGCCGAGGACTTCCACCATCGCCACGCCTCACGAGCGCAACTCCCTGCGAAGAATCTTTCCGCTTGCCGTCTTCGGAAGGTCGCCGAGGACTTCCACCTCGCGCGGGTACTTGTACGCGGCGAGGCGTTCCTTGCAGTAGGCGGACAGCTCCTCGGGGCTGGCCTGGGCCCCCGGGCGCAGGCTCACGTAGGCCTTCACGCTCTCGCCGCGGTAGGAATCGGGGATGCCGACGACCGCGGCCTCGCGCACGGCGGGGTGGCTGTAGAGGACGTCCTCGACCTCGCGGGGCCACACCTTGAAGCCGGACGCGTTGATCATGTCCTTCTTGCGGTCGACGACGTACAGCCAGCCGTCCTCGTCCATGAAGCCGATGTCGCCGGTACGCAGCTCCCCGCCGGGGAAGCCCTCTTCCGTTGCCTCGGGGCGGCGCCAGTACCCGGGCACGACCTGCGGGCCGCGCACCGCGATCTCGCCGTTCTCCCCGAAGGGCACGTCGTTGCCGTGGTCGTCGATGATGCGGACCACCGAGTCGGGCCCCGGCACCCCCACCGCGAGCGTCCCCGAGGCGGGGTCGACCGGCGCCTCGACGCCCGGCGGCACGGACGCACAGGGCGCCGTGCACTCGGTGAGCCCGTAGCCGTTGTGGATGTACGGGCCGAAGGAGTCGCGGAACTTCTCCACCAGGGCGGGCGGCACGGGCGCGCCGCCCGAGGAGATCGAGTGGAACGACGCGAAGTGCTCACGCGTGGCCTGCGGCTGCGCGCCGAGCGCCATGAAGGCCGTCGAGGGGCCGACCGTGTACGCGGGCCGGTGCTCGGTGAACGCGTCGAGGACGACGCCCGGCTCGAAGCGGTAGGCGAGCGCGAGCGTGCCCGCGTTCGCGAAGGAGGCGACGAGCTCGCAGACCATGCCGGTGATGTGGAACAGCGGCGCGAGCGCGAAGTAGACGGACCCTTCGGGCAGGCCCAGGCCGGTGCGCTGGCGCTCCGCGTTGAAGGTGATGTTGCGGTGCAGGTTGGTGGCGCCCTTCGGGGCGCCGCTGGTGCCCGACGTATAGCTGATCAGCGCGATGTCGTCGCCGTCGAGTTCACGCCCGTCCGGCGCCTTGTGTCCCGCGTGCGCGACCGCGACGAGATCGTCGGCGTCCGACGCCGCCGGTTCGACCCGCTCGAAGTTCAGCACCCGCTCGTCGCCGCGCGTCTGGAGGTCCAGCTCGCAAGCGGTCAACGCGATGCGTACGGGAGAGTCGGCCGCCGTCTCGCGCAGATACGACTCCCAGGCGCGGTCCGAGCAGACGAGCCCGGTCACCTCGGCGTCGCGCAGGACGTGCCCCACTTCCCCCGCCTTGTACATCGGGTTCACCGGGACCACGATCGCGCCCGCCTTGAACGCGCCCAGCAGCGCGAGCACGAAGTGCGGCGAGTTCTGCAGCATGATCGCGACACGCTCACCGCGCTCCAGGCCGCGGGCGGCGAGGTGACCGGCCACGGAGTCGGAGAGCGCGTCCACGTCGGCGTACGAGAGGCGGCCGTCGAAGTAGGCGAGGGCTGTGCTGTCCGGGGCGCGGCGCACCGCGTCGGCGAAGGCGTGCACGACGGTGGCGGCCGGGGTGATCGGGGCCTTCTGCGCGTCGTTGAGGACGCCGAGCCAGGGCCTGGCCTCGTAGATCGAAGCGGACTGTCCCTGCGAATCGTGCACCATCGTTCTCCTTCGAACGCTCCCCGAAAGCTCTGGCCTGCCGGGCAGACTAACCAGTCGGTATGTCGCTGCGGAAGAGCTTCGTGGTGTCGGTTCGTTCCGTGGGGCGGATTCCGCGACTAGCGTGCGTGGGCATGCCAGTCCCGAAGATCACGGAGGTTCATCCATGAACGTGTCGAGACGAGGGCTGCTCGCGGCGAGTGCGGGCGTCGCGGGTGGCCTGGGCGTCAGCGGCGCGACGGCGAGCGCCGCACCCGGCATCGACGGTCCCGGTGTCGGCGGCCCCGGCATCGGCGGTCCCCGCCTTCGCACCGGCTTCGAGCGCCTTGTGGACAGCGGCTACGCGCTGCTCGCGGGCCAGAAGGTCGGCATGGTCACCAACCCGACCGGTGTCACCCGCGACGTACAGCACATCGTCGACGTGATGCACGCCGACGAGCAGGTCGACCTGAGGGCCGTGTTCGGGCCCGAGCACGGCTTCCGCGGCACGGCGCAGGCGGGCGGCTCCGAGGGCAAGAGCGAGGACCCGGCGACCAAACTCCCCGTCTACGACACGTACTTGAAGAGTGGTCAGGCGCTCGCCGACATCTTCACGGAGTCCGGCGTCGACACGATCGTCTTCGACATCCAGGACGTGGGCGCGCGCTTCTACACGTACATCTGGACGCTCTACGACTGCATGGAGGCGGCCCAGCTAGCGGGGAAGAAGTTCGTGGTGCTCGACCGCCCGAACCCGGTGACCGGGCGGAACGCCTACGGGCCCATCCTGGACCGGAAGTTCGCGAGTTTCGTCGGCCGCCGCGAGATCGCGCAGGCGCACGGCATGACCGTCACCGAGCTGGCCCGCCTTTTCAACGCCGAGTATCTGGAGCACCCCGTCGAGCTGGAGACGGTGCTGATGAGCGGCTGGAAGCGGCGCGACTTCTACGACGCGTCGGGCCTGCCGTGGGTGCCGCCGAGCCCCAACATGCCGACGCCCGACACGGCCCTCGTCTACTCCGGCACCTGCATGTTCGAGGGCACGCTGCTCTCCGAGGGCCGCGGCACCACCCGCCCCTTCGAACTCCTCGGCGCGGAGGGCATCGACGCGAAGTGGGCGGCCGCGGCCAATGAACTCGCCCTGCCCGGCGTGCACTTCAGGGAGGCGTACTTCGCCCCGACGTTCTCCAAGTTCCAGGGCAAGACGATCGGCGGCGTCCAGATCCACGTCGACGACCGCGAGGCGTTCGAGCCCGTGCGCACCGGCATCGGCCTCCTGGTGACGGCCAAGAAGTCCTGGAAGGACTTCGGCTGGCGACCCGACAACGCGATCGACCGCCTCACCGGCTCCACGCGCGTGCGCACGATGGTCGACGCGGGCGCGTCCACGGACGAGATCGTCGGGGCGTGGCAGGAGGAGCTGGCAGCGTTCCGGCGCGTACGGCGCGCGTACCTGACGTACAAGTGACCGCTGCGGAAGGGGTCTGAGGGCGTCTCGGGATCCGGGACGCCCGTCCCGGAACATTGACTGGGCAGTACACGGACAATCAGAGTTCGCTCGTGCTCAAAGATGACTCAACCAGGGACGACCTCGCCGAGGCGGAACCGGCGCAGGCCGCCGAGCCAGAAAGCTCGGAGAGCCTGCGCCGCGTGGCCGTGGCCAGCTTCATCGGCACGGCCATCGAGTTCTACGACTTCTACGTCTACGGAACGGCCGCCGCGCTCGTCCTCAACGCCGCGTTCTTCCCGAACCTCACCCCGATCAACGCCACCCTCGCCTCGTTCTCGACGTACGCCGTCGCGTTCGCGGCCCGCCCGATCGGCTCGCTGATCTTCGGCCACTTCGGCGACCGGATCGGCCGCAAGTCGGTGCTGGTGGCCTCGCTGCTCCTGATGGGCCTGTCGACGGCCTGCGTCGGCCTGCTGCCCGGGTACAGCACGCTCGGTCTGTGGGCGCCGATCCTCCTCGTGCTGCTCCGCTTCCTTCAGGGCGTGGGTCTCGGCGGCGAGTGGGGCGGGGCCGCGCTGCTCGCCGTGGAGCACGCGCCGAAGGGCAAACGCGGACTGTTCGCGGCGTTCCCGCAACTCGGCCCGTCCGTGGGCTTCTTCGCCGCCACCGGCATCTTCTGGCTGCTCTCCGAGTCCCTCTCGGACGAGGCCTTCAAGTCGTGGGGCTGGCGCATCCCGTTCCTGCTGTCGTTCCTGCTCGTGGCGGTCGGCCTGTTCGTCCGTCTGAAGATCAGCGAGACGCCGGTCTTCGCCAAGGTGATGGCGGAACAGGAGGCCAGCAAGGCGCCGGCGTTCGAGGTCTTCAAGCGCCACCCAAAGGAGATCGTGCTCGGCGCCGGCGGCATGATCATCGCGTACGGGCTCTTCTACACCGCCACGACGTACTGCCTCGCCTACGGCACCACGACGCTCGGCATCCCGCGCTCCACGATGCTCGCCGTGTCACTCGTGGCCTGCCTGTTCCTCGCGGCCGGCACCTGGCTCGCGGCGACACGATCCGACGCGGGCGGCCGCCGCAAGATGGTGCTCATCGGTTCGAGCCTCGCTGTCGTCTGGGGCCTGGCCCTGTTCCCGCTGATGGACACCGAGAAGCCGGTGCTCATCGCGCTCGCGCTCGGCGGCGCCCTGTTCTGCATGGGTGTCGTGTACGGGCCGATGGGCGCGTATCTGCCGGAGCTGTTCGGGGCGAAGGTGCGCTACTCCGGTGCCTCCTTCGCGTACAACCTGGGCGGCGTCCTCGGCGGCGCCGTCTCCCCGCTCATCGCGACGCGGCTGCAGAGCGCGCTCGGCTCTTCGTCGGTGGGCTGGTACGTCAGCGCCATGGCGGTCGTGTCACTGCTGTGCGTGCTGGCCCTTCCGGAGACGAAAGAGCGTCAACTCGCCTGACGCGTCCGCCATTTGGCGCCAATTGACGGCTGAACATCTGGCCAACCCCCGGGTACGGCGGGACGATGCGCGGCACAGCACGAAGGCTGCGCGACGCCTCCCACGGGGTTCGAGCTGTTGGCCGTGGAGTGTGCGTGAGTGGGTTCTGGCGTGCGGGAGTGGGCGCTGAGAGTGAGGGGGGGCTTGATTGTGTGGTGTCGGGGCGGGGGGGAACGTGGGTTTGTGGGTCGAATGGGTGATCTTGTGGGTGGTGGGTCGTTGGGTGGGGTGTCGGGTTGCCTGAAGGCGCATTGGGGGTGAAGTGGTGTGCAGGTTGCGGGAGTTGGTGGCGCCGTTCGTGGTGGCGGGTCCCTCGGGGGTGGCGGTGCGGACCCGGCTGAAGGGGCTGTCCACGCGGGATGTGGCGGTACTGGAGCGGGTGGGTGCGCATCTGGGGGCGCTGGCGGGCGGGGATCTGGCGGTGCGCTGCGCGCAGGGCCTGGAACACTCGGGCGAGGCGTGGGCGGTGCGCAAGCGGGAGTTGACCGCGCGGTCGTCGTCGCGGTGGGCGGGTGCTCTCACGAAGGCGACGCATGATCAGTGGGCGCTGGCCCGGCGCGCCCAGCTGGCCCACCTTCGGTCGTTGGAGGCGGGGGTGCAGATGCTGCGCCACCGACTGGCCCAGCCGCTCGGATCAAAGGGCACCAAACACGCGCCGGGCGGCTATGCGACGCGGCGGGAGTGGCACGCCAAGTCCCGCCGCCTGCACACCCTGGAGCACCGCCTGGAGCGGGTGCGCGGCGACTGGCAGGCCGGACGCGTGCAGGTGGTGCGCGGCGGCAAGCAGCTGGCCCGCACCCGCCACCACCTCGACGACGCCGGACTGAACGAAACAGTGTGGCGCCGGCGCTGGCAGGCGGCCCGCGCGTTCCTCCAGGCGGACGGCGAATCCGGCAAGAAGCACGGCAACGAAACCCTCCGCATCACCCCCGACGGCGAGGTCAGCCTCAAACTGCCCGCCCCGCTCGCCGATCTGGCGAACGCGCCGCACGGCCGCTACGTGCTGGACGGGCGCGCCCACTTCACCTACCGGGGCCCGCAGTGGGCGGACCGGGTCGCCGGGAACCGGGCCGTCGCCTACCGCATCCACCACGACACCGGGCGCGGACGCTGGTACGTGACCGCCTCCTGGCAGCACCCCACCACCCCCGCCGTGCCGATCGAGGCGGCCCTCGCGCACGGCGTGATCGGGGTGGACACCAACGCCGATCACCTGGCGGCCTGGCGGCTGGACGTGCACGGCAACCCGATCGGCGATCCCCGCCGCTTCACCTACGACCTGTCCGGCAGCGCGCACCATCGCGACGCCCAGGTACGCCACGCGCTGACCCGGCTGTTGAGCTGGGCGAAGGCCTGCGACGTGAAGGCGATCGCGGTTGAGAACCTCGACTTCCAGGCGGAGAAGACCCGCGAGGAACACGGCCGCAGAAAGCGGTTCCGTCAGCTCATCTCCGGCCTGCCCACCGGCAGGCTGCGGGCCCGGCTGACGTCCATGGCCGACGCCACCGGCATCGCGATCATCGCCGTGGATGCGGCCTACACCAGCCGCTGGGGCACCCAGCACTGGAAGAAGCCGACCACCACGACCACCCGCAAGACGACCGGTCACGATGCGGCGAGCATCGCGATCGGACGACGCGCCCAGGGACACCCGATCCGGCGACGGACGGCACCGCCCCGCGACGACCAGAGCGATCGTCGCGGGCATCGGACCGCCCAGGCCCCATCGGAGGTTCCCGGGCGTGAAGGACCCCGCCCCCGCATCCCCGGACCACGGACACGATCCGTGCCACCGGACACGGAGCGTACGCGGGCGACCAGGACACCCAACACCGTTCGGGATGTCCGCAGCGACCGGGAATGGGTCCAACACTCACTCCTGCTCACTGAATAGGAACGGTTTGACATGTCCGCACCCAAGCCACGCCAAGCACCTGAAGTCCATGTACGGCCCTACTGGGAGCTGAGGTTCGACGCCGACGGCGATCCGGATCCCCGGCAGCTCGCCACACTCCTGCGCGAAGCACGCCAGGTGCGCGATCTGGTGGTCTTCGCGCACGGCTGGAACAACGACCGCTCCATCGCGACCCGCCTCTACGACCGCTTCTTCGCGCCGTTCCCCGCCCTGGCGCCGCGGGCCTCCCTCGGCTACGTGGGGGTGCTCTGGCCGTCGATGCGCTTCACGGACGAAACGATCCCGGACTTCGACCGGTCGGCCGCCTCGACCACGGCCGCCGCCGCCCCGCGCACCACGCTCGACAAGGGCACACGGCAGGGGCTCATGGAGGCCTTCCCGCGCAGTGCGCCCGTCGTGGACCTGCTGGCGCGACGTTTGGAGGAACAGTCGGACGCGGCGTCTTCCTTCGACGAGTTCGGCGGCCTCGTACGGCAGTTGGTCGGGGTCGGCCCTACCGCGTCCGGCGCCGACACCTCGGAGGACGGCGGTCCGCACGCCACGCCCGCGATGCTCCACGAGGACACCAGGGCCATGTGCCTGGAGTTCGCGGAGGCCCTGGAGACGGCGGCGGGACCGGATGCCGCGGCGGCCTTCAAGCTGCCCGGCGGGCTCGCGAAGGCGTGGAAGGGAGCGCACGAACTGCTGCGCCAGGCCACGTACTTCGCGATGAAGCGGCGGGCGGGGAAGGTCGGCCAGGCCGGGCTCGGCCCTACGCTCGGGCGGCTCGCCGAGGAGGCGCCGAAGGTGCGGGTGCACCTGGTGGGGCACAGTTTTGGCGCGCGCCTCGTCTCCTTCGCGCTCGCCGGGATGCCGAGGGCCGCCCACAACGTGAAGTCCGTGACGCTCCTTCAGGGCGCCTTCTCGCACTACGTGTTCGCCGGCCGGGGCGCACTGAAAGGCCGGCAGGCGCGGGTGGACGGCCCGCTGGTGGCGTGCTTCTCGCGGTACGACACCGCGCTGAGCGTGATGTACCCGCTGGCGTCGCGGCTCGCGGGCGACGACAGGACGCTGGTCGACCTCGGCGAGCGGTGGGGCGCGCTCGGGCACGACGGCTTCCAGGAAGTGGCGGGCGCGGTGCGCTTCACACTGGCGGACGTGCTGCGGGCCGGGGTGCCGGGCGCGGGCTGTGTGAGCGTGGACGTGGCGCAGGTGGTGCGCGAGGGGCCCCCGCCTTCGGGGGCCCACAGCGACATCTGCCACGCGGAGCTCGCGCGCGTGGTGCTCGGTGCGGGGCGGGTCACTACGTAGGCCTCCATGAGCGACCTCCCTGAGCGACCCGCCCCTGTGCGCTACCGGTGCGCCGGGAATTCCACGACCTGCTGGTACGTGGGCCGGTTCTGCCACTGGATGTTGCGGTGCGTGATGCCGCCGACGGCGCGCTGCGCGATGCTGTCGGCGCACCACTGCTCGCCCGCCTTGCAGGTGTCGTCACCGGGGTAGACCTCGGTGGCGGGCTTGGCTGCGGCCTCGGCCAGGGTGGCGAGGAGGACGTCCCGGCAGGCCGAGAGGTCGCCGGAACCGCAGTACGAGGCGCCGAGCTTCCCCTTCACCGGCTCGCCGAGCACCGACCTGAGGTCCTTGTCGGCGTAGCCCCACCAGCCGTACTGGAAGGCCGATCCTGCGTGCGAGCCGGTGGGCCCGTGTCCGGCGGACGGCGCCTCGTCGACGGTCAGCTGCGAGGTGAGCGACTTGTAGAGCTCGTCGCCGAGCCCTGGCTTGAACTCGGCCTCGACCATCAGCGGCCACCAGGCGTCCATGATCCGTACGGCGTCGGGGTGGGCGTACGTCTTGGACCCGGCGGACGTCTGGTTGCGCTGGGCGCCCGCCTTCTCCCAGGCCTCCAACTGCTGGACGGCCTTGGTCAGCTGCGGATTGTCCAGGTCGCCGAGCGGCTTGCTGCGGATGACCTTGAGCATCTCCGGGAGCACCTGCTCGCCCCGCAGATCCGTGACGGCGGCCTCCTCCATGGCCCGGGTGAGCGAGGCCCGGGTGACGCCGCCGCGCTCGGTGAGCTTCTTCACCCGGTCGTTCAGCAGGTCGGCCCGGTGGACCGCCCCCATGCTGAAGTTGGGTGACGAGAAGCCCTTGGCCTGTTTGTTGTTCCAGGAGACGTAGTAGTCCTGGTCGACGGAGTTCGGGTGCTGGGACGGGGGCGTCTCGGCGGCCGTGTTGTTCGCCGGGTCGAAGTCCTTCCACTCATAGGCCTGTTCGCCCCGCACCGGCAGCGACATGTCGATGTCCTTGGCGCGCACCGGGTTGGTGCCGCTGTTGTAGTACGCGATGTCGCGCGAGTCGGCGTAGAACCAGTTGAACGCGTAGTTGATGTGCTGCGCCGCCTTCTGGAACGACGCGGCGTCCTTGACGTAGGTCGGGTCGTTCAGCATCTGGAAGCCGATGATCGAGTCGGCCTCGTGGCGGTACGTGGAGCGAAGTGCCGTGTAGGCGACGGGTTTTCCGTCGACGGTGGCGCGGTGGCTGACGATCCCGTACTTCGTACGGAGGATCTGCATCCGGTAGGAGCCGGCGGCCGTGGAGTCGGCGATCGTCGGCTTCCAGGCGTTCTTCTTCTCCATCTTCTCCATGGGCGTGCAGGTGCCCCGGTACATGTACGAGGTCGACTGCCGGGTGGGCGCGGAGCCGTCGGCCTCGCACAGCGGGACCGCGTATGTGTCGGTGATGTCCTGGGTCGCCGAGGTCGCGGACCACGCGTAGTCCTGGCCGCGGCCGAGCTGGACGTACATGCCGACGCCGGCGAAGGAGACGCCGCGCGCGCTGATGCCGGGGCCCTGGAGCTCCTGCATCATCAGCAGCTGTGGCGCGAAGTAGCCGGTCTGCGGGCCGAACACGGCGACCGGGTTGCCGGAGGCGGAGTGCTTGCCGGAGACGAGCAGCGCGTTCGACATGCCCTTCTTGGACGCCGAGCGCGTGAACAGGTCGGAGGGCAGGACGCCGTCGTCGTACATGCCCTGGAGCGGTTTGAGCTTGGCGGGCGCCTTGACGGGGTCCTTCTTCGCCGTTGCGGCCCCTGCCGTCCCTGCCGCCGCCGAGCCCTCCTTGTCGTACACGAGGGGTTCCTTCTCCACCGAGCCCTTGTCGGGGAGCGCCTGCCCGCGCGCGTGCTCCGGCTTCTCGCCGTACGGGAAGCTGGTGCCGTCGTGGATCGTGGTGACGGTCTCCGGGTCCTCGCGGCCGCGGAAGGACTCCCAGACCTCGGTGCCCTTCTCGACGCCGTACTTCTCCTGGGACTTCATGAGCGAGAGGGCCGCGTCGACCTCTCCGCCGCCGCCGTTGCCGAAGAGTCCGCCGACCACGGAGGCGAGCGCGATCATGTCGGTCACCTTGAACGGCTGGATCTCGCCCACGTTCGTGATCGCGTCGACCTTGCCCGTGAGCACGTACTCGCCGGGGAAGTAGCGGCCCTTCTTCGACTTCTCCCGATAGGCGTTGAGGCCGTCGATATAGGCCTGCGCGTCCTCCATGGCCTGCTTGCCGCGGTCCCCGCCGGTCTTCTTGATGGAGTCGACCTGCTGTTCGAGATCCTTTTCGGTGTACGGGGCCTGTGGCCAGAACTCCTGCTCGAGTCCCTGGTTCGCGAGGGCGCCGCCCGCGAACGACGTCAATTCGCCGCGGCCTATGTGACGGAACAGGTCGATCAGCCAGAGGCGGTCCTGACCTGCGGCGAAGCCGGCGCCGAATTCTGTTCCGTAGCGCGAGGAACCTTTGATGTGGGGTACGCCGTTCTTCTTGTCACGGGTGATCGTGACGTCCTCGCGGGGGCGGGTGACGGAACCGACCTGGTCGTCCTTGACGCCGAAGGAGGAATCGTTGAAGAAGTTGGTGAGTGTGTCGTCGGTGAGAGACGGATACCCGGACGACAGCGCGTCATAGGGACCGAGTTGATCGTCGGCGTGCGGAGGCTGGGTACCCAGCAATTTGTTGCCGAGGATCTGGGCAAGTGTGGCGCTGCCGTTCGCTCCGGGCGGCAGGATGTCGGCGCACTGGCCCCCGCAGTAGTCGGCGGCCGTCTCCTGGGCGGTGGGTTCGTCGGCGGCATTCGCGGTCGACGCGGGCGAGAGCAGTCCGGCGGTGAGTACAAGCGCCGCCAGGGCCGTAACTCTCTTCGTAAGGCTTCCCATAAGGCTTCCCATGGCGCCGGAGGTTACCGACGGTTAGCCGCGAACAGAAGATGAACATGCGTCACGTTTTCGGAATCAGCACAGGGAACACTCAGGCAGCACTCAAGTACTCCCCGGCCTCAGAAGGTGACAGTGATGGACCCCATCCGAAATCGGATGGGATCCACCGGCCTTCGAAGGGATCCGAATCGCGTGTCGATACGTCTACTCGGCGACGTCGTTTCATGGCTGCGACGACGCCGACGTACGTGTGACGGAGGTGCAGGGCGATGGCCGGATTTCGAAGTATGGCGAGACAGGTACGCGATCCGCTGAGCGATCTGGCACTGCGGCGCTATTCACTGCGCAAGTGCCTTGAGAGATTTGCCCCTTACGGGCACCGTGCGACCTGGGACCACCTCTGTTCCCGGGCGGGGTTCGACCCCGAGGACCGCTCCCCCGACCCGGCCCGCCTCGTCGCGGCCCTGGAGGAGCTGGAGGAGGCGCGGGCCGTCTGGCTCGCGTACGAAGTCGCCTTCGCGGAGCGCAGGCGCAAGGAGAAGCACGACGGGCTGCGCAGCCCGGGCAGCGTGGACGACTGGCACCGGCTGACCTGGGGCGGCTTCGGAGTCGCCTGGTGCGACGACCCGTCTGTGCATCCCACGGAGCCGCTGGCCGAAGTGCTGCGCAGGCTCATCACGGCACTTGAGCGCGGCCCCGGCGCGCGCTGCCCGGTGTGCGCGGGCAGCCGCCTGGTCTGGCAGCACGATCTGGCGCACGAACCCTCGTCGGGCCCCGTGTGCACCCGCTGCGGCATCGTCGTGCCGCGGCCCGTCCTCACACCCATGGCACTGGCGGAGGCCAGGCTGGCGCGGCTGCTCGTCTCCGCGTAGGCCGCCCACCGGAACCAGGTGACGTACAGCGCGACGGGGGTGCGGCCCCGACACCGGCGCACCCCTGATCCAGCACTGGTCCAGTACTGATCCATACAACCGGCCCTAGCTCGGCGCGACCTCAAGGCGCTGCCGGTTGAGCAAGTACCGCGGCAGGTACGGCAGATCGGTGCGGACCGGGAAGTCCATGTCGTACGCGAGGCACGCGAGCGCGAGCGGGCCGAGGGCCACGCGGGCGCGCGGCGCCCCCGACCCGCCCCAGTAACCGGCGTGCTGCACAAGGGATTCCGCGAGCGCCTCGCCGAAGGCCTCGTGGTCGTGCGTGAGCAGCCGGTGGAACAGCGCGACGGGCTGGTAGTCGACGAGGTTGAGGAAGTCCTTCGGCGCGAGGGTCGCGACGTCGGGGTGCGAGGCCTCGATGGTGGTGACGAGCCGGTCCACGACGTCGTCGACGGGGCGGCGCAGCCAGTGGCTCTGCAGAACGTCGATCCAGTGCGGCACGTAGTCGTCCACCGAGGCGCCGCCGCGCAGCGTGCCGAGCGGGACCCGGCACAGGCGTGTGGTGTGTTCGCGGTCGCGGGTGACCAGGGTGAGGTAGAAGGCGTCCAGCCAGGCGCGGGCCGCGTCGTCCTCCGCCGCCAACTCCGCGTCGTCCGCCGGAGGTTCACCGTCCTTGCCGTGCGCGAACAGGGCGGTGCCGCGCTGCTGCGCCGCGACCCAGGCGTCCCACGTCTCGGCGCGCGCGGCGTCGGGGTCGCTCTCCGCGCGCGCGAGGGCGCCGACGAGCGCGGCGGCGAAGGAGCCGGCGGGGGCCTCGCACGGCCGACCGGAGTCGAGCCGGCCCGCCCGGTCGAGCGCGCGCAGCGCCTTCATCACGTCGACGAGTTCGCGCGGCGGCCGCTGCTCGATGGTGCGGGCCGCGTCGTCAATGTGGGTGAGCGACGTGAGGCGCCCGTCGTGCCACCAGTAGACGCGGGGCGAGAGCGGCCCCGGCCCTTCGTCGTGGGCCCGGATCGCGTACGTGGCAAGGTCGTTGAGGGCCTCGGCCGCGCCGCCGTCGACGATGGGGTGGAAGGCGAGCAGGTGCCGGGTGGGCACGGCGACGAGGGCGCCCGCGTCGGGCATCCGGCGCCCGGTGACCTCCGCGACGACCTCCGGCAGCACGACGGCCTTGGTGGCGACGGAGTGCGCGTCGCCGTACACGGAGTACAGGACGGGGTGCCCGTCGAGCCGCACCTCCTCGTGCCGCATCGGCGCCCGGGTCAGGGCCCGCCGACCCGCGGCCCACAGCTCGTCGGCGCCCGCCCGCGCCACGTCCTCGTCGGTCAACAGGCGTACGGAGTCGGGCCCGTCGAGCGCGAGCGCGAGGCGCAGCCCTTCGGCGACCTCGCGCGCGTGCACGGGCACGGACGGGCCGACGGCGCCCTCGGGCACGAGGCGCAGACACGTCCCCTCGAGCAGTTCATCGGCGTCCTCGCCGCCCCGCGAGGCGTCCGCCAGCGCCACGAAGTGGGCGTCGACGAGCGCGGGCCAGTCGCTCTCGGGGGCCTCCGCGCACCGCCGCGCCAGGTTCGCCAACGGGAAGAGGTGACCGTCGCGCTCGACCGCGCCCCCGACGAGGACGAAGTCCCGCTCGGCCCCGTATCGCGCCCGCACGCACTCGGCCACGAGCGCTCTGAGCCGCTCGGCCTGCGGCGTCGCGAGCATGGGCAGTTGCGAATCCGGAGCCTCGTTCTCAATCACGGTGGCGACTCTACGAGGCGTGGGGCGCCCGAAGCGGGCCAATCCGGAAGACAAACCCGAACCGGCCCGGCGGGCCCCGGGATCCGTCAGGGCGTGAGCACATCCGTCTGGATCGCCAGCTTGAACTCGGCCAGCGTGATCGGCACCTTCAGCGGGGTGTCCCCCGAGCGGGCGGAGACCTTGAAGCCGACCGGGGTGCCGGGGTGCACGAACATCTGCCAGGTGTACGAGCGGTACTGCCCGCCGCCCGTGGGCGAGATGTCGGTGGTGGCGGTGGAGTCGTAGCCGGTTCCGATGCCCAGCGGGTCGCGCACGAAGCGGGCGCGGTACTCGCTCGCGCGGGCGTCCGCGCCCCAGAAGACCAGCGCGGACAGCGTGCCCCAGCCGTCGTGACTGGGCCAGATCAGCCCCGAGCGGGCGTCGGGGTACGCCGACGAACCGCCGCCGCCCGCCGGGTCGTGCATGGTCCACGGGTCGTACGACTCCTCGGCGTCCTCGTACGGGAAGCGCACCAGGTGGTAGCCGTCGTCGTCGTAGACCAGGGTTTGCGCGCCCGTGCGGGCGGACTCGTACTTGAGCGAACTGATCGCCACTGCCATGCCGTTCGACCTCCCCCGTCGCATTCGGTGCGACGCATGGTCGCGCCAAGTACGGCCGCGGGCAAGGGGTGTTGCGCGCCGGACCCGATCCGGACGACGGGCCCTACGGCGCGGCGATGCCCACGACGAGGACCCGGGTGCCGGGCTCCAACGGGCGCCAGCGGTGCGGGAGTCCGGCCGCGCAGTACAGCGTGTCGCCGCGCTCCAGCACGTAGTGGGTGTCGTCCGCCTCGACCTCGGCCGAGCCGTCGGCGACGTACATGATCTCGTCGCCGGGGTGCCGGAAGACCCGGTCCCAGTCGTGCTCCCCGGTGAACTCCAGGGCGTGCAGCCGCTGTTCGCCCCGGACGAGCGGGCGCGCGCCGTCGGCCATCGCGGGCTTCTCCCCCGCGCGCACCACGTCGACCGGGCGGGGCGGCTCGGCGGACGCGAGGAGTTCCACGGCGGTGGTGTCGAGGGCGTCGGCTATGCGCTGCAGCGAGCCCATGCCGGGGCGCGAGTGCCCGTTCTCGACCTGACTGAGGAACGGGACGGAGACCCCGGCGCGGCGGGCCACCTCGGCGAGCGTCAGTTCGAGGCCGCGGCGCCTGCGCCGGATTCCGGGTCCCACGTTCATGAACTTGTAACGCCCTTTCGGTTCGGCCCCTGTTCCCCGGCAGCCTACCGCCGTGGTTAACTTCTTAACCAGTACTTAAAAAAGTTAACCACTGGATGGAGGGCCTCCATGGCTCGTGTGGACCAGAACCAGCGCCGCCGCCGCGGCACCGGACTCCTCGCCCTCGACGAGGACGCCGCGTACACCGGGTACACCCTCTTCGCCCCGCTGACCGGGACCGGCGAGGTGTACCTGATCGACCTCCACGGCGAGGTCGTCCACCAGTGGAACCTCCCGAACCGCCCCGGCCGGCACGCGCGGATCCTCGCGAACGGGAACCTCGCCTACAGCGGCGTGCTGCCCGACGAGCCCGCCCTCTTCCCCATGTGGCACAAGTACCGCGGCGGCCTCATGCAGGAGATCGCCCCGGACGGCACGGTGCTGCGCGAGCACCACGACCCGCTCCAGCACCACGACGCCCACCACTACGGCGACGGCCGGATCCTCTACACGGCGCTCGAAGCGCTGACCGGGGAAGCGGCGGCGGCCGTGCGCGGCGGAGTACCGGGGTCGGAGGCCGGCGGCACGACGATCTGGGCGGACACGATCGTCGAGGTCGACGCCGAGGGGAATACGACCTGGGAGTGGAAGGTCTCCGAGCGGCTCGGCCGCGAGGACTTCCCGCTCCACCCGGACTACGCCCGCGAGCACTACCCGCTGATCAACAGCGTGCTGCCGCTCGCCGATGGCAACATCCTCGCCAGCTTCCGCTCGGTCTCCGCCGTCGTCGTCATCGAGCGCGCCACCGGCGACATCATCTGGCGCTCCGAGCCGGGCGTGGTCTCGCAGCAGCACTGCCCGACCGAGCTCGACAACGGCAACTTCCTCGTCTTCGACAACGGCGTCTTCCGGCCGCACTGGGACGTACCGTTCAGCCGCGTCATCGAGATCGAGCGCTCCAGCGGCAAGATCGCCTGGGAGTACCACGACCCGGCGCGCGAGTCCTTCTTCGCGCCGTTCATGGGCAGCGCCCAGCGCCTCCCGAACGGCAACACCCTGGTCACCGACTCCCCCGCGGGCCGGCTCTTCGAGGTGACCGAGGACGGCTACCTCTGCTGGGAGTACATCGTCCCGTTCTTCGGCGGCTACTCCGAGGAAGAGGTCCGCAGGCTCTTCCCGTCCGAGCCCAACGCCGTGTTCCGCGCCTACCGGTACTCCGCGGCCGAGCTGCCGTGGCTGAAGCGGTGACCGCGACCGCCGCACCACCAGTGGCTCCGGTCGACGAGCGCCTGCCCCTCAAGCGCCTCGCCCCCCTCGCCTGCCAGCACCTGCTGGCGGGCGTGGCCGCGCCCGTCTCCTCCGTCATCCTCATCGCGACGACGCTGAAGCTGACGACGACGCAGACCGCCTCGCTGCTCAGCGCGACCCTCGTGCTGTGCGGCGTGGGGGCGCTGCTGCAGTCGCTCGGGATCGCGGTGCTGCGGGTGGGCGCCCGGCTGCCGTTCCTGATGCTGCCGGGCGGCGCCGCGGTGGCGATCTTCCTCCAGATCGCGCAGGAGTACGGCCCGGCGACGGCCTCGGGCTCCGTGCTGGTCGCGGCAGCCTTCCTGCTCTGCGTCCTCCCGTTCTACGGGCGCCTGGTCCGCCTGTTCCCGCCGCTGGTGATGGGCACGACGGTCGTCCTCATCGGCATCAACATGATCAAGGTGACCGCGCCGATGGTCGCCTCGGGTCCGGGCCTCGGCTTCGCGACGCTCGGCGTGATCGCGGTGTTCTTCCTCGTCCTGCGGGGCGTGTGGCGGCAGATGGCGGTGCTGCTCGGCCTGGTCTGCGGCACGGTGATCGCCGCACTCATGGGCACCGACATCGAGGTGGCGCACGGCGGCACCTTCGCGCTGCCCGACCCCTTCCCGTACGGCGCCCCGCACTTCGACCTGCTCGCCGCCATCCCGCTCCTGGTCTTCGCCCTCGCCTCGCTCGCCGAGGCCACCGGGCAGACGGTCCTCAACAGCGAGGCCGTGGGCCGCACCCCCGACGCGGGCCGCGACGTGCCGCGCATCGCCCGCGCCGACGCGCTCGTCTCGCTGTTCTCCGGCGTCTTCGGTACGTCGCTGATGGTGACCAGCGCCGAGAACATCGGCATCGTCCAACTCACGCGCGTACGCAGCCGGTTCGTGACGGCGGGGGCCGGTGTGCTGCTGATCGTGTGCGGACTGATCACGCCGCTGACCCGTATCCTCGCGGCGATCCCGGAGCCGGTGGTCGGCGCGGCGGGCCTCGTCATCTACGCGGTGATCGCGGTCATGGGCTTCGGGATGCTCTCCCGTACGAACCTCTCGCACGGCACGGACAGCGTCGTCATCGCGCTCGCCCTCGTGATCGGCATGCTGCCGATCGTGGCGCCGGAGATGTACGCGGAGCTGCCGACGTGGGCCCGCACCCTGTTCGGCAGCGGGGTCGCGGCCGGGGCGATCGCGGCGATCGTGCTCAGCGCGGTGTTCCGGACGCTGGGGCCCAGGTTCACGCCTACGACTCCGGACGCTCCCGCCGCTCCCCCATCAGACGAGAGCCCGTGAGGCGCTCGCCGAAGACGTCGTCCGGATTGGACAGGACACAGGTCTCCAGGGACAGGCACCCGCACCCGATGCAGTCGGTCAGGTGATCACGCAACCGCCCCAACTGCTTGATCCGCTCGTCCAGTTCGGACCGCCAGACCTCCGAGAGGCGCGCCCAGTCGTCCCGGTTCGGGGTGCGCTCCTCGGGGAGTTCGGCGAGCGCGTCGCGGATCGTGGCGAGCGGGATGCCGACGCGCTGGGCGGCCCTGATGAATGCGACGCGGCGCAGGGTGTCCCGCTCGTACCGGCGCTGGTTGCCGGAGGTGCGGCGGCTGGTGATCAGACCCTTGGACTCGTAGAAGTGCAGCGCGGAGACGGCGGCGCCGCTGCGCGCCGACACCTGGCCGACGGTGAGCTCGTGGATCTTCTCCGGAATCTGTGGCACCCGGCCGAGCGTAGACGAACCTAGTGCGGGCGCGGCTCTCGTTGTTAGAGTGCCAAGTGGTCTGAGCAAGCGCTTAGACAAGTCATCTGGGAGGTCACCGAACATGGCTGAGCCGCGCGTTTTCAAGGACGTCGACGACCTGAAGGGCGCCGTCGGCGAGCAGCTCGGGTACAGCGACTGGGTCGAGGTCGAGCAGAGCCGCATCGACCAGTTCGCCGAGGCCACGGGCGACCACCAGTGGATCCACGTCGACCCGGAGCGCGCGAAGGAGGGCCCGTTCAAGACGACCATCGCGCACGGCTATCTGACCCTCTCCCTGCTGCCCCTCTTCGGCCCGCAGCTGATGAAGGTCGAGGGCATGAAGATGGGCGTCAACTACGGGACGAACAAGGTCCGTTTCCCGGCCCCCGTCCCCGTGGGCTCGCGGCTGCGCGCCACCGCGAAGGTCACGGACGTGGCGGACGTGGCCGGCGGCGTACAGGTGACCGTGGCGTTCAGCGTGGAGCGCGAGGGCGGCGACAAGCCGGTGTGCGTCGCGGAGTCGGTGTCCCGCTACTACCTCTGAGCGCCCGTTACGAGGCTGGGGGCGCGGTCACCATGCGCAGTACGAGGTCGGCGTAGAGCGCGCCGACCTCGTCGGGTGTCCGCTTGCCCTCGGCGTTGAACCAGCGGGCCACGTCGATGCAGAGCGAGAGGACGGCGACCGTCGTGCCCGGCACGTCGGGGACGTCGAACTCCCCCGCCCGGACACCGTCGTTGAGGATCTCCCGCACGGCGGCGTCGCTCTGGCGGCGCAGCGCCACGATCTCGGGCCGGTTCTCCTCGCCCAGCGAGTCCAGCTCGTACTGGACGACGCGCGCGGTCATGTGGTGCCCCGCGTGCCAGCGGACGAAGGACCGGACGGCCTCCGCGAGGCGCTCGGCGGCGGTGCCCTCGGTCTCGACCGCCCGGCGCAGGATCGCGAGGGCCTTGTCGTGACCGATCCGGCTGATCTTGAGGAGCAGCTCTTCCTTGGTCTTGTAGTGGATGTAGAGCGCGGCCGGGCTCATGCCGGCGCGGCTCGCGATGTCGCGGGTCGTGGTGGCGTGGTAGCCGCGCTCGGCGAACGCCTGTACCGCGGCGACGAGCAGCCGCCGGGCGGCGTCGGGCGTGACGTCGGCCCACGGCATCTCGTCCGTGTCCGCGGCCTCGCCGACACCGCGCTCGTCCTGCGTCATCGCTGTGCTCACATCCTCCCGGGGGTGGTGACACCATACCCTCCGGGGTGAGCGAGCGCTTAGGGCTGGCCGCCCGGGATGTGACTGCGGAGCCGACCGGAAAAGATGTCCTCAATCGCCGGACGGGCTTGAGTGGCGCCGGGACGGGCTTGACTAGGCCACCGGCTTGAAGGGGTCGTGGTCTGCCAGGATTTTTTCGAGGCGGGCCTGGTCGACGCGGCTGTAGATCTGGCCCGCTTCCTGGCGGTCGCGGATGACCTTGGCCAGGGTGAAGGCCGAGGTCGTCAGGTACAGGACGGAGATGCCGAGGAAGGCGCGGATCCAGCCGCTCGCGTCGAGGCTGTAGATGCCGATGCCGACCGCGAGGAGCGCGACCGCGAACGAGGCGACCGCCTGGCCGTAGAAGGCCACCGTGTTCTGCTGCTTGACCGGTGTGTCACTGCTCATGTCGAACAGCATCGGGCGGACGGGGCCGGAGCCCCATCCGCCCGCGTACTCAAGTACGTACTCAGAACGCCGAAACACCCGTCAGCGCACGGCCGATGATCAGTTTCTGGATCTGGCTCGTGCCCTCATAGAGGGTCATCACGCGGGCGTCGCGCAGCAGCTTGCCGACGGGGTACTCGTCGATGTAGCCGTAGCCGCCGAAGACCTGGAGCGCGTTGTTCGCCGCGCGGACCGCCGCCTCGGACGCGAACAGCTTCGCCTTGGACGCCGCCGTCGCGAAGTCCTCGCCGCGGTCGATGAGGTCGGCGACGCGCCAGGTCAGCAGGCGGGCCGCGTCCACGTCGACGGAGATGTCGGAGATCAGCTCCTGCACCAGCTGGTACGAGGCGATGGACTTGCCGAACTGCTCGCGCTCGCCCGCGTATCCGACGGCCGCGTCCAGTGCGGCCTGGGCTATGCCCACGCAGCCCGCCGCCACCGACATGCGGCCCTTGGCGAGCGCGGACATGGCGATCGAGAAGCCCTTGCCCTCCGGGCCCATCAGCGCGGAGGCCGGTACGCGGACGTCCTCCAGGACCAGCTCGGCCGTGGTCTGGCCGCGCAGGCCGAGCTTGCCGTGGATGGTGTTGCGGGTCAGGCCGGGGGTGTCCGTGGGGACCAGGAAGGCGGAGATGCCCTTGTGGCCCGGGGTGTCGTTGGTGCGCGCGAAGAGGAGGACGACGTCGGCCCAGGTGCCGTTGGTGATGAAGATCTTCGTGCCGTTGATCACGTACTCGTCGCCGTCGCGGACCGCGCGGGTCTGGAGGTCCGCCGGGTTCGAACCGTGGCCGGGCTCGGTGAGGCCGAAGCAGCCGAGCGCCTCTCCGGCCGTCAGCTTCGGGATCCAGTGCCGCTTCTGCTCCTCGCTCGCCCACTGCTGGATCGGCTTGGTGACCAGGCCGAGGGAGACGGAGACGATGCCGCGCACCGACGAGTCGCCGCGCCCCAGCTCCTCCGTGACCAGCGTGTACGCGAGGTGGTCGCCGCCCGAGCCGCCGTACTCCTCGTCGATGGTCAGGCCCAGGAAGCCGAGATTGCCGAGCTTCTTGACGATGCCCCGGTCGACCTCCTCGGCCCGGTCCCACGTCACCACGTTCGGCGCGATCTCGCGGTCCACGAAGTCCTTGGCGAGGCGGCGCACCGCCGTCTGCTCCTCGCTCAGCTCCAGGTTCATGGCCACTCCCGATCGATCGACTCGTCACTCACTTAATTAGCACTGCTAGTTTTAGCGTGCAGCCCTACTATGTGCCGCATGGCCCGACCGCGCAAGCCCCTCCTGAGCAGAGATCGCATCGTCGACGCGGCGCGCACCCTCGTCGACACCGAGGGCCTCGCCGCCGTCTCGACGCGCCGGCTCGCCGCCGGGCTCGGGGTGAGCGGGCCCTCGCTCTACAACCACTTCCGCACGAAGGACCAGATCCTGGAGGCGGTCGCCGACTCGGTGAGCGCGCAGGTCGACCTGTCGATGTTCGGCGCGGACGACGACCGGGACTGGCGCACCGCGCTGCACGACTGGGCCGTCTCCTACCGTGCGGCGCTGCGCGCCCACCCGAACATCGTCCCGGTGCTCGCGCGCGGGCCCGGCCACCGTCCGGCCGGGCTGCGGCTCGCCGACGCGGTGTTCGGCTCGATGGTCGACGCCGGGTGGCCGCCGCCGCAGGCCACGTCCATCGGCGCGCTCATGCGGTACTTCGTGACGGGATCCGCGCTCGGCTCGTTCGCGGGCGGCTTCCCCGACGACGAGGCGGCGTACGACCCCGCCGACTATCCGCACCTCGGCCAGGCGCATCTGCTCGCCGAGCGGCAGGAGGCCGTCGACGACCGGGCCTTCGAGACGGGGCTAGCGGCGCTGCTCGACGGGCTCGCCCTGCAGTACGAGCAGGTGGCCGCAGGGACCCACTGACGTTTCGGCGGTCGCCGAAGCGTGCCGGGGGCATGCTTGGGTCATGGCCGCCTCGACCGAACCCGGCGCTCCGCGCCTCGCCGCTCTCGCCTCGCTGATCGCCGACGAGACACGGGCCGCCTGCCTGCTCGCACTGCTCGACGGCCGGGCGTGGACGGCGGGCGAGCTGGCGCGGCACGCGGGCGTCGCGGCGTCGACCGCGAGCGAGCACCTCGGCAAGCTCGTCGCGGGCGGGCTGCTCGCCGAGGAGCGGCAGGGCAGGCACCGGTATCTGCGGCTCGCCGACGCGCAGGTCGCCGGGCTCCTGGAGGGCCTCGCCGGGTACGCCGTGCCGGACGGCGGGGAGCGGCCTCCCACGCTGCGGGCCGCGTCGGCGCGGACCGCGATGGCCCGCGGGCGGACCTGCTACGACCACCTCGCGGGCCGGCTCGGGATCACGGTCACCGACGCGATGGTCGAGCGGGGGCTGCTGCGGCTCGCCACCGACCCCTCGACCTTCGCGCTCACCGACGCGGGGCACGGCTGGTTCCGTGCGCTCGGGGCGCCGCTGGATCCCGGCCCGCGGCGGCCGCTCGCGCGCGGCTGCCTCGACTGGACGGAGCGCCGTCTGCACCTCGCCGGGCGGGCGGGCGCCGCACTGTGCGCCCACGCCTTCGCGGCGGGCTGGGTCGAGCGGATCGGCTCCGAGCGGGCGGTGCGGGTGACCGGGGCCGGGGAGCGGGCGCTGCGGGCCGAGCTGGGAGCGGCGGCGCCGCGCTGAGCGGGCGCCGTGGCGCGTTCCCGCCCCCGGCCAGGGCCTTTCCCGGAAGTAGCTGTAACGTACATTCGCCGGATCGGGAAACATCCTCGTAACACGGGAGCGGCGCATGGCGCAGACGGCGGATGCCGCGATTCACCAGGAAATCGGGCAGAGTTGGACGACCGGTTGTAGACGGTTCGCACTGCACGTACTGCGCGGGATCGGCCAGGTCACGTTCCTGCCGCATGCCCTCACGGGAGCACTGTTCGGCGCCGCGCTGTTCGCCTCCGGGTGGGAGTACGGGCTCTACGGGGTCGGGGGCGCGGCCGTCGGCACGCTGGTCGCGGCGCTGCTCGGTGTGGAGAAGGAGCGGCTCACCCTCGGCATGGAGGGCTTCAACGCCTGCCTCGTGGGCGTGAGTTGCGCCGTCTTCCTCGACCCCGACCAGCTCTCCTCGGTACTCGTCGCCGTGCTCGGCTGCGCCGCCGCGACCGTGGCCACCGCCGCCGCGGGGCGGGCCCTCGGGGCGTGGGGGCTACCTGCCCTGACGCTGCCGTTCTGCCTCGTGGCGAGCGTCATCACGCTGGCCGCGCCCGGGTTCGCGCGGGTGTGGACCGGCGGGGGCGGGATCGCCGGGTTCCCGCAGGCGGTGTCCGGGGCCAGGACCGGCGTGCAACTCGACGACGCCGTGCGGGGGTTCTTCGCCGGATTCGGTCAGATCTTCCTGATGCCGCAGTGGTACGCGGGGGCGCTGGTGCTCGCCGGTCTCGTGGTGGCCGGGCCGCGGGTCGCGGGGGTGGCCTGCCTCGGGAACGTCGCGGGCATGGTGACGGCGTGGGCCCTCGGTGAGCCTGCCGCGCAGCTGGCCGACGGGACGTCCGCGTACAACGCGGTGCTTGTTTCGCTCGCGCTGTGTGGCGTGTTTCTGAAGGCGACGCCGCGGACGGTGGCGTATGCCGTCGCCGGGGCGGTGGCCGCGACCGTGTGTGCGCCGGCGTTCGGGGCGCTTGCGGCGCCGGTGGGCGGACACATGTTCACGTGGCCGTTCGCGTTGACCACGTTGGTGTTCTTGGTGGCGGCGCGATCGTTCCCTCGGTTGACCCACTCAAGCCCGGCCTCCGCCTCGAGCCCCGCCGGCGATTGAGGCGCGGGGTGTGGGGCA